>JAOZOG010000091.1:0-2384 GCA_029933395.1 Sulfurovaceae bacterium
GCGATCATAACACTGGCGCTCATCGGTTTGATCTACTATGCGGTTCATGCCGTGATGGAGTCCAATCTCAGGCGTATGTTCGCCTACTCTTCAGGGTCGCACCTCTCGCTGATCGCACTGGGAATCATCTCGACCAATATCTACGGATGGGGCGGCAGCCTCTACTTTATCGCCACACATGCTCTGGCATCGGCCGGCATTTTCCTGATGATCGGTCTACTCTACCAGCGTACGAAATCAGTGACGATCTCCGAACTCGGAGGCATCGCGAAGGTTGCACCGCGCTACGCCTTCTTCTTCGTCTTTTTCGCCCTGAGTATCGCCGGGCTACCCGGTACGGGCGGCTTCGTGGCAGAGCTGCTGATCATCGTCGGTGCCTTCAAAGCCAATCCATGGATCGGTGCCCTGACAGCGACGACGATGCTCTCCGCGATGCTCTATATCTTCTGGATGCTGCAGCGTACAGTCTTTGGCCCGCAGCAGGTACGGACAGAAGTCTTCGAAGACTTGAGCGGCAGGGAGATAGGGATGCTGCTTCCGCTGGCACTGTTTCTGCTTGTCACGGGTATTGCCCCTTCACTCTTTATGCCATACGGTGAACCGCAGATTACCTCAGCTCTGGCCGAAGTGATGAAAGCGATAGGAGGTGCACAATGATTCATGAACTGATGCTGGTCTTCCCGATGGCGATCGTCGTGATCGGTGCCTTCGTTCTGATGCTGCTCAGCCGTAGCAGGGCTGTCGATCTCGACCGGCTCAATCTCGTCGCCGTCTTTTTTCTGGTGCTCTCTTTCCTGACAGAGCTGCCACAGTTCGGCAGAGACGAGGTGCTCTACAGCTTTCCCGATATTTTTGGCTCGATGTACATTCTTGATGACTTCGCGACGCTTTTCGATCTGATGTTTACGGCCGGTGCGATGATGACGCTGCTGATCAATACCGACTACTTCAAGAGCCGCACCTATTACAACGGTGAGTATTTCGCCCTGATTCTTTTCAGTGTCTTCGGGATGATGACGCTGGTACATGCCAACGATCTGCTGACCGCCTTCATCGGTCTTGAGATTGCGTCACTGAGTATCTATGCACTGGTGGGCTACCACAAGAAAAACAAGATCAGTTCCGAGGCGATGATGAAATATCTGGTGCTTGGCTCGATGACGGGTGCTTTTTTCATCCTCGGTACCGCATTGATCTACGGTGCGACCGGATCGACCAATCTGGGGGATATCTCTACCTTTATCACATCACACGGCGCCGCAGACCTGACCCTGATTATCGTAGGCGGTACTTTCATCATGGTGACGATTATGTTCAAGATCGGTGCCGTTCCGTTTCACTCGTGGGTCGTCGATGTCTATCATGGTGCCCCCTATCCGGT
This sequence comes from Sulfurovaceae bacterium, assembly GCA_029933395.1. Lineage (GTDB taxonomy): Bacteria > Campylobacterota > Campylobacteria > Campylobacterales > Sulfurovaceae > SZUA-451. The sequence goes on from JAOZOG010000091.1 coordinate 1,382, forward strand.
CACGATGTTTATGGCTTCCACCTTCAAAATCGCCATCTTCGCGATAGCACTGCGGATCTACCTGATCGAGTTTATCTCTATCAGCAGCCTCTGGACACCGATGCTGCAGGTGCTGACGATCGTTACGCTGATCGGTGGTTCACTGCTGGCAATCAGCCAGTCGACGGTCAAGCGGATGCTGGCAGGCTCGAGCATCGTGCACAGCGGTTATATGCTGATCGCGATCTCTTCGATCGGCCTGGGATCGGAGATGGCGGCTCCTGCGATTATGTTCTATCTCATTGCCTACTTCCTCAGCGCTGTAGGGGCCTTCGGTATCCTGAGTTTTATCGCATCACAGAGCAAGAAGCAGATGACCTACGAAGACTTCAAGGGCTTTGCGGAGCGCCGCCCTTACATGGCCTTGATGATGGCGGTCTTTATGCTTTCACTCTCAGGCTTTCCCTCTACGATCGGTTTCCTGGGCAAATTCTATATTTTCACTGCGGCGATCGAGTCAGGGCAGATCCTGCTGGCAGGACTGGGAATACTGACGGCCTTTATTTCGGTCTACTACTACTTCAAGCTGGTAGCGATGATGTATTTCTATCCCTCCAACCAGCCTGAAAAAAAATTCACTGTCAATCTCAGCAGCGGACTTATCGCACTTATGGCTCTGCTGGTGATCTGGGGTGGTATAGGAACCAGCCTGATCCCATTCATTCCTGGTGTGGACGGCTTCATCGACATCGCCAAGCAGGCGATCAGCTCACTCTATATCGGATAGCGTGGGCCGATTATTCATTGGTTAACTATCTATTTTCCAATGATTTACTCTGAAGAGTTACAATACTCTCAAGAAAGAGAAATCTTTCAGACGAAGGCGAGAGTTTGTTTTACTCCTTGTCCAAAATGTAAACCTTCCTTGTTTGCTCTTGGCTTTCGTTACTCCTTCCAAAGAAGCGGTTTTTCGTAGTTATCTTCCTTGTTTTTGCTACTCCTTGTCCGCCGCTTCTTTTTTCTT
>JAOZOG010000091.1:2484-8098 GCA_029933395.1 Sulfurovaceae bacterium
CTGTCGGGCCGTCTTCTCTATTTTTGATCTATGCTCCTCCACAACTTCTACACAAATCTCAGTATAATAATTCAAAATATGAGAATCCGATTATTTTCCGGAAGGAGTTGCAATGAAAAAAATTCTATTCGCTATGTTACTGATTGCCATACTGGCCGGATGCGAAAGCAAAGAGGAGAGAGAGCGGGCACAAAAGGCAGAACAGTTCAAGCAGGAACAGCTTCAAAAGCTTGCCCCAAAAGCCGAGACAAAAGAGGTGTATAGGCAGGAACAGCCGACAAACAGCAGTAAAATTCCGCAGAAAGAAATTACCGTAAAATCTCCCGTCAAAGAGAATAGGGCCCCGCAGAAAGAGGAGGACAACGAGAGCTCGACGCTGAACAAAATGGGTGTGAGTATGCAGGATGGCAAGCTGATCATCGACACCAACAAAGCCAAAGAGTTTTTTTGGTCATTTCAAAAAAAGCTCGACAATACCTCCAGGGAACTGGACAGAGAGCTGAGAGAGGGCAACCTGACGGTGACAGTTCCGATGGGTGTGGAGATACGCAAGGAGAAGGTTTCGATCGACCTGAACAAAACCAGAAGTTTTTTTGACAGCTGGGGTGAAAAAATGGAAGCTTTTGCAAAAGAATTTGATAAAATGACGCGCGTACTTTACGACAGTAATCAAACAGAGCAGTAGGAGAAGAGGATGATGCAGCAGATAGATATGAATTCACCCGAGTTTCAGGCGGAGCTGGAAAAAACATGGCGTTTTGTAGAAAAGGTCAACAGTCAGTTCAATCTCGTCCAGAACCCCAACGATGAGGTCAACGAGGGTGTTGCGATGGGCCTGGCCCGCAACCGTATGATCTACGGCAAGCGCTACTGCCCCTGCTTTATGGTGATCGGTGAGACTCCGGAGGAGCAGAAAGCAGCCGACAACCGCATCTGCCCCTGCAAACCGGCACTCGAAAAAGAGATCCCCGAAGATGGCCTCTGTCACTGCGGTATCTTCTGCACAGCGGAATATGCCGAGGCACAGAAGACCAAGGATGAGATCGAAGAGATCGTCCATCAGCACTCAAAAGGTTTGACGCATGAGCAGGCAGAGGTCCTCCTGAAGCAGGAGCAGCTCGACGGAGACGAACTCGAAGCGCTTCTGGAGGCCAGAGAGCTGAAGATGATCGACTTCGAGCTGATCGATGTGCGCGAGTATATGGAGTACCAGATGGGCCATATCGTTGGTACGGATGCACTGGTGCCGACGACTCAGTTCTACGCCAAGATCGAAGAGATCTCCGACAAGAAAAAGACCCCGATCATCGTCTACTGCCACACCGGCAGCCGAAGCTTCCAGGTCCAGCACGCGATGAAGTCTCTGGGCTTCGAGCAGGTCAGCAATCTCCAGTATGGTATCATCAGTTTCAATGGTGAGACGCAGAGAGGCTAGCTGACCGACTACCCTACCCTCAAAAACTCATAGAAGGAGGCTTCGGCCTCAGATTTTTGTAATTTTTTAGCCCGACACATAAATAAAATATCTCAACGACTATAACTTCAAATTCCAGTTCTTGCAAATTGGATATTCCGTATCCTAGGCATTAGTATTGGTTGATGAGATAGTGTTTGAGAGTAGAGAGTTTGACGGAGTTCATCTTGTTAAAAAATATATTTACAGTACAATAGTATAAAACTATTACGGAAAGCTGCGATGGAAAAATTGGGCATCTATGAACAACTGGTTAATCAACTAATTTCAAGTAAAATTAGTCAGTTGAGTAGAGATGAGTTTTTCATCAAAGAGTCAAAAATAGAAAAAGAGGAAGCGGCCTATTTTCTGAGTCAATATCTATTGAAAATCATATCGTTTGCGTTAAATATGATTACCGGTGAAAATAGCATAGAGAGACAAATTAAACTTTCTAATGAGATCATTTTTCTCCTGCAGAAGGAGCTGAGCGAGGATGAGTTTGAAGATGATCTCATTGAGACAAATGGTAGAATTCTTAATGCTATCTTCTCTAAAATAGATGCAGATATCGTCAATTATGATAACTATCTCAAGGAGATAACTCCCTACACAAGATTGACACAGAGCGAATTATTCACTGGGAGTAATGTTGGAATTTCTTTGGAGAGCGAAATCAAAAAAGAGATTAGATCTTCTAATCGTATATATCTGTTGGTATCATTTATAAAATGGTCGGGCATTAGAATATTCGAAAAGGAGCTTAGAGAGTTTGCAGAAAAAGGAAATCAACTCAAGCTGATCACGACATCCTATATGGGAGCCACGGATCTTAAGGCCGTTCAGTTTCTAGCTGGATTGCCCAATACAGAGGTGAAAGTTTCATACAATACAAATAGTGAAAGACTTCATGCAAAAGCCTATATTTTTTTCAGAGATACGGGTTTTCATACGGGGTATATAGGCTCCTCTAATATTTCAAAGAGTGCTTTGAGTAGTGGACTGGAATGGAATCTGAAAGTTACAACTGGTGAAATTCCTCACATTATTGATAAGTTTGAAAAAACTTTTGAAGCCTACTGGGAAGATAAAGAATTTGAATTTTTTTCAATAGAAGATAGTCAAAAATTACACTCGGCTCTCAGTCAGGAAAGCACACACAATCAAGAGACTTTCGCCAATTTTTTTGATATAAAACCATTTCATTTTCAAGAAGAGATTCTTGAAAAGCTGGCGGCGCAACGAGAAATTCATAAGCGCTATAGAAATCTTCTTGTTGCTGCAACAGGTACAGGAAAAACTATCGTTTCTGCTTTTGATTATAAGCGATATAGGAAAAATAACCGTTCTTTCAAATTATTATTTGTTGCCCACAGAAAAGAAATCTTACAGCAAGCAAGAGATACTTTCCGGGGAATTCTAAGGGATAATAATTTTGGAGAAATGTGGGTTGATGGAATAGTTCCGACATCGTATGAATATGTATTTGCTTCGGTGCAGACACTTAATTCCAATCTTGAATCACTCTCTTTGACTGAAAATTATTATGACTTTGTCGTGATTGATGAGGTGCATCATATTGCAGCAAATAGTTACCGTCCAATTTTGGAAAAATTTTCGCCAAGTATTCTTCTGGGGTTGACTGCTACGCCGGAACGTATGGATGGAGAGGATATTTTAAAAGACTTTTGTGGTGTCATTGCCGCAGAGATAAGACTTCCTGAAGCCCTCAATCGCAAACTACTATCCCCTTTTCAATACTTTAGCATCAGTGACAGTGTTGACCTGAGTAATATCTCTTGGCGCAATGGTAGATATTCGCCTTCTGAATTGACAGAACTTTATGTAGCAAGCAGGCAGCGAGTGGGAGAGATTATTGCTGCGTGTGAAAATTATTTACTTGATCTTGAAGCAGTAAGAGCACTTTGCTTTTGTGTTACTAAAGAGCATGCAGTATTTATGTATGAACAATTTTCTGAGGCAGGACTCAAATCAGACTATTTAGTGAGTGGGGCAAATCGAAATAATCGTGAAGTTATCCGGCAGAAGCTACAAAAGAGGGAGATAAATTTTCTTTTTGTAGTTGACATCTTCAATGAGGGAGTTGATATCCCAGAAATTGATACCGTGCTATTCTTGCGTCCCACAGAGAGCCTCACGGTTTTTTTGCAGCAATTGGGTCGAGGGTTGAGATTGTCTGATGAGAAGGAGTGCCTGACGGTATTGGACTTTGTAGGAAACTCAAGAGATGAGTATGATTACGAAAGTAAGTTCCGAGCCCTAATTGGTAAAACAAACAGTTCCGTCAAAGATGAAATTGAAAACGAATTTCCTCATTTGCCTTTGGGATGCTCTATTGTTTTGGAGAAAAAAGCAAAAGAGATCATCCTGAATAATATCCGAAAAGCAACAGCTATCAATAAAAATCAACTTATCAATAAGATACGAAGCTATAAGCATCATACAGATTTGCCTTTGACGTTAAAAAACTTTATTGACCTATACAATATCCCCTTAGCATTGATTTACAAAAAAGGAAGTTGGAAGCGACTATGTCAGCTTGCTGGTGAGATAGAGAACTTTGATGATATTTATGAAAAGGAGATCGTGAGAGCTATTGAAAAAAAGTGGCTTACTTCTCATTCTCTCTCGTATTTTAGATTCATTAGGGATTTGGCAAAAAAGTATTTTCTGGTATCTGATTACAACGATGATAAGATAAAAGAGCCATTATTGACAATGCTGCACTACGATATTTGGCAGCGTGCAGACGGTTTTGAAGGATTGCCAGAAAGCATCAAAGAAATTGGCGCGAATCCTACTCTTGTTGAGGAGATCATAGAGTTACTTGAGATATTGATAGACCAGATCGATTATTTGGAGTATGATATCTCATTAGACTTTCCTCAGCCACTCAAGGTGCATTCACGATACACAAGAGATCAGATTTTATCGGCATTTGGCGAGAATAGATTTGACAAGAAATCTAGCAGTAGAGAGGGAGTGCTATATATTCAAAGGAAAAATACAGAGCTACTATTTGTTACGCTTGAAAAAACAGAAGAGAAATTTTCACCGACAACAATGTATGAGGATTATGCAATTAGTGAAAATCTGTTTCATTGGCAAACTCAGAACTCTGCTTCTCCTGAAAAAGGCAAGGGTCTATCGTATATAGAACAGCAAGAAAACCATAAAACTATTCTCCTCTTTGCGCGAGAGAGAAATAAGGATAGCAATGGAAATACAATGTCATATGTCTTCTTGGGGAAGGTTTTTTATCAAAGCCATTATGGATCGAAACCAATGAGCATCACCTGGAGACTAGAGAAAGATATCCCGTCTTTTTTGTGGAAAGAGATGGCTAAAATGGCGGTAGAATAATTTGAAAAGGTGACGAAAAAACTCCTATCTGCGCATACTCCAAAAAGTTCTCTCCAGCATCTTCTCGACCTTTTTGTGGCACTTTGTTGCACTAAGAGTATTATGCCTAACGATATCCAAGAGGAGATGGTAGAGGTTTTTCTGGATAAGACATCGGGGAGATAGTTGCAGCCTTTTTTATTGCCTTGAGTTTAATAATTAATTTATTTTAGCAATGATAAAATTACTTATAAAAATTATTACGGGAGGTTAACCAATGAAAAAGAATCTTTTTCTCATGATGTTCATTGTGCTGTCGTTTTATTTTACAGGATGCGGCAGTAGTGGTAATAGCGGGAATACCAATCCGCCCGCAACAGAAGTCCGTGTCGATTTGATAGGCACTTGGCAGGTAACCAGCAGAATGACCGGCAACGCCTGTGAAGGTTTAACGGCAGAAATGATAGAAACAATCGAATCCCTTGATGGTGATACGAATATGCTGGGTACACTTACATACGATGGAGAGAATTTTACATTTGATGAAGATGAAAATGGGCCAACCTGTGAACTTAAGCATGTTTCCGGCACCATCGAGCTTAACAGGCCAAATTTTATGACAGAAGAGGAGTTCAAGGCATCTGAGTGGGATGATCTAAGCAGCGAAGAGCAAGAAACGATTGCACGATTCGATGTGATAAACTATACAGACGAAGTGATTTCAATAGAGATCGAGTATCTCAATGGATCGGTGTTTTATCAAACTTTCAATCGAATATAGGCTAGACTGGAACCCGA
>JAOZOG010000389.1 GCA_029933395.1 Sulfurovaceae bacterium
GAAATATCCACATCGTCGAGCAGTGCGTGGTAGAGAAGTTTTTTCTGCAGAATGATCGTCGCGAAATAGCTGGCGTTCGCCCTCTCCGTTTTCGTATGCCTCAACCCTGTCATTGGGACGGCGAGTCTATCGATATAGTCGGCTTTGAGACATGAAAATCCGTAGAGCATGAGAAATTTGGAATTTTTTTTGTAGTTGTTGAAAACTTTCAGGCCAAGATGGCATGCCTGAGCGTATCGTTTTTTCGAATACAGATTATAAAGATCTTCCAGTTCGGAGGCATGTAAAAACGATATGGAAAGGATCGAGATCAATAACAGTGATATTTTTTTCAAAAGCCGCTCTCCAGAGATTCAAGATAGGATTTCACTTTTTTGGAAGAGTACTGGTTGAGGTAGATGCGAAGAGCATTGATGGCATCCTCCCGTTGTCCCAGTTTCACTTTCGCTTTGGCAAAAAGCATCCAGCTCTCTTCACCCGACGGATCGAGAGAGTTGGCGACGATGCTCCAGCGTACCGTCTCTTTGTAGTTTCCCTTTTTATAGAAACTTTTTGCAATGTAGGTGGCGAGTTTCGGATCTCTGTTTTGGTTGAACCGTTCGATCAGGTATTCGAGCGTATTGTTCGTCTGTTTCGTCTGTATGACCAGAGAAGATCTCTTTTTCGGTTCGGGTTTGGTCGTCTCGACCACGATATTGCTAACAGGCTCTTTTTCGATCTCTGTCAATTTGGGCTCGGTTTCCTTTTTGGACACCTTCGGCTTTTTGGGGACCATAGGAATGGTCTCGTGCCTGACAGCGCTTTTGACAACTCTGCTTTTTTTCTTTTCCGCTCCGATGGATTGTGTAAAATCGTTCAGAAATTCCGTATCGGGATTTAAAACGATCTCTTTCTCCTCTTTGAGAACCGTAGCGGTCGTTTTACCGGCATCTGCTTTCTTTTTAGTAACGGGAGGCCGTTTCTCTGTCCGATCGGGTTTTTGGTCCGTTTTTGAAAGAGAATCCGCAGCAGGGTTCTCTTTTTTTTCGGAGAGTGTTTCTTCTTTTTGCGTGATATGAACGGCTTCGTTTCTCTTTTGGATCGTTTCCGTTCGATCGGGTCGGGAAGCGGACGAGCGCCCGGCGAGAGCGCTCAGCTGGGGCCAGTAGAGTGCGGAGACAGCCGCACCGGCGATCAGAACCGATGTAAGAATGTAGGGTCTGAGACGTTTGAGTCTGTAGATACGCCACTCTTTTTCGAGTTGTTCGATTTCAAGCATGGATATATCCCAGTTTGAGTGCCGACATCTCGATGAATTTGTTTTTTATCGTTTTGTGTGCGATTTTGGAGGGTTTGTTGTTTTCGTAGTAGTCGTAAATTTCAAAAAGGGTGTACATCAGCTTGTTGATCTCCCTATAGTTGCCTTTCGTGAATCTGTGAATCGTTTTGATATTGGTTTTGTCGAACATGTTCGCGATTTCGAAATAGTTCTGCTGAATCAGTTTTTTCTGGATGTACATCTGGGTATCGTGTACGGTACCGTTTTTGAGTTCGATCGTCTCCCAGATTCTCGACTGGAAATGCTCTTTGGCTATCAGATCCTCTTTTTCCGTTTTGTGTAGAGAGACGACGAATTTGATGGCCCTCGTATCGGAGATGAGTCTGATCTGCTCCATCATGGAGGAGGGATAGAGCTGCGCTTCATCGAGCAGGACAGTGATATGCTTTTCATCTTTCAGACTGTTGCAGATGTCGATGAATTGATTGTACGTCAGCTTATCAGGCACCTCCTTTTCGCCGATCAGATACGTATAGAGCGTCTTGATGAACTCGTCGGGATTCTGGATGGGGGTGGAGATGAGAAAAACATCACCTTTCTCTTTGGCATCGTGATAGATTTTATTGATCAGAATGCTTTTCCCCGTCCCGGGTTTGCCATAAAGGAGTATCATTTTCAGGGGTTTGGCGATACTCTCCTGCAGTTTGTTGTAGAAGAGGATCGAAGTGTCGAGCCCGATATACTGGCTGATCTCGATCCTGTCTATGAAAATCTTTTGCAGCTCTTTGAATTTACTCAT
>JAOZOG010000390.1 GCA_029933395.1 Sulfurovaceae bacterium
GTTGGTTGTCGGGCATAAAGCGACGCCGGAAGTGCAGATAGTCACGCTGGGAGTGAATGAAGAGATAAGCCGGAACGATTTTACGCATTTGCACGGCTGGGTCTATCTCGACGACCATCGTGAGATAGAGAAAAAAGTGTGGGCGGGCGCATTGCGTCTTTTCAATCTCTTCCAGTTTCTGCCGAATCGATTTATTATCACGGCAAAAGGATTGGAAGAAGGCAGATATGCACCCATCGACTTTACGGCTGCTGCCAAACCAGCCTTCGACAACGACTGGCACGGGGTTTTCGAAGATGTTTTGGACGAGGCGAAGCCTCTAGTTCAACGATTGGCCGAGCAAAATGTGCCGTTGCCGGTAGTAGGATACGAATTTGTCGATGCCTCTGGAAAGGTTGTGGGTGAAGCGGAGTTGGCATGGATCGATGAAAAGGTGGCTGTGTGCCTCGATACAGAGGCGCTTCCACCAATCGAAGGATGGGAGTTTTTTACTCCAGAGCAGTACGATGATCTCATTGCCCGACTGAAAGGATAATATGATGAAAGTAGCTATCTCTTCCGATTTTTTTACGGCGCTCTCTAAATTGCCGAGAAACCAGATGAACAAAACAATCCGGTTGGTGGAAAAGTTCAAAAACGACCCCAAATCCCCGGGATTGAATTATGAAAAGCTGGGGTATGGGGCGGACAGCAGGCTCTATTCATTGCGTGTTGACGGAGCTTACCGTGTGATATTGTTCAAGCCTAACAAGGGAGATGTTTATATTCTGCTGTGGGTCGATCATCACGACGAGGCGTATGACTGGGCCAAACGTCATCACTGTCGTGTGCATCCGGAGACGGGAAGTTTGCAAATTTTACAAGTAGAGTATGCAGGAATTTCGAAAAAGGAATCGGCCGTCAAACCGCAAAGTTTCTTTTCACAGTTTCGAGAGAGGGAGTTGCTACGGCTTGGCGTGCCTCCTGAACTGATGGAAACGGTTCGCCGTATCGATAGTGAAGAGGATCTGGATAATATGCGGCATCTGTTGCCGGAAGAGGCATATGAAGGTTTGTTCTATCTGCTTGCCGGAGACAGTTACGAAGAGGTGCTACGCTATCTTGCGTTGGAAAAAACGGAAGAGAAAGTGGATACCGAAGACTTCGCCAAAGCCCTTGAAAATGCCAATTCGCGCCGACGTTTCTAAGTGGTGGACGAAAATGAGGTGGATCTTATCAGCATGCTCAACGCTCCACTGGAAAAATGGCGTGTTTTCCTGCATCCGAGCCAGCGGGCCCTGGTATACCGCGACTGGAATGGCCCGGTGCGTGTGCTCGGGGGTGCAGGCACAGGAAAAACGGTTGTGGCGATGCATCGCGCCCGATGGCTGGCAGGCAAACTGTCAAAAAATGGGAAGATACTTTTTACGACATTTACGAAGAACCTGGCACTTGACATTTATGAAAATCTCAAGATGATCTGCTCCGAAGAGGAACTGACCCGCATCGAGGTAAAGAATCTTGATCAATGGGTGTATGACTATCTGCGCAAACAGGGTTACAAAGAACGAATCGCCTATGCCGAAGAGACCGAGCCGTTGTGGGATGAAGCTTACGCTCTTTCAGACGATACATTAGGGCTGTCTTTGGGATTTTACAAAGAGGAGTGGGCCCATGTGATCCAGCCCCAATCGGTTACATCGCTGGGAGAGTATATTCGCGCCAGTAGAATAGGCAGAGGGACGCGTTTGAACAGAGCCCAGCGGAAAAAAGTATGGGAAGTGTTCGAAGAGTATCGCAGGCTTCTTTTGCGTCATCAGCTCAAAGAGCCCGCCGATGCGATGCGTGATGCCCGTATTCTGATGCAAGAAAACGGTGTCGGCAAACTTTATGACTCAATCGTAGTCGATGAAGCTCAGGACTTCTCAGAACAGGCCTTTTTACTGATTCGTGCGATGGTCCCGGAAGGGAAAAACGATCTTTTTATCGTAGGAGATGCCCATCAGCGTATATATGGACACAAGGTGGTACTCGGGCGGTGTGGCATCAAAATTGTCGGAAGAAGCCGCAAACTT
>JAOZOG010000391.1 GCA_029933395.1 Sulfurovaceae bacterium
AGGAGATGAAGGCGAAGATCAACGAGGGTGATTTCGATCTCAAGCACTCCAAGCGTAAAAAAGACGGGGTCTTCTACACGCCTGAATATATCACGAAGTATATCGTGGACAATACACTGGGCACGCTCTGTCAGAGCAGGAAGCACGAGCTGGGACTGGAAGATGCGGAGATCGAGATTCCCCGAAACCCCAAGCGCCTCAACAAGCACGAGACGAAGCTCAAAGAGGCACTGGAGTCATACCGCGACTATCTGCTGGGCCTGAAGATCCTCGATCCTGCCTGTGGCAGCGGCGCCTTTCTCAATCAGGCGCTCAACACCCTGCTCGAGGAGCACAGCTTCATCGACGAGGGGATCAGGATACTGATGGGCGGCAGCGTGCTGGGGCTCTACGATGTCAAGAAGGATATTCTGGAGAACAACCTCTACGGTGTCGATATCAATGCCGAAGCGGTCGAGATCGCCAAACTCTCCCTCTGGCTCCGCACCGTCGAAAACGGCCGCAAACTCAACAAACTCGCCGACAAGATCAAAGTGGGCAATTCGCTCATCGATGACCGATCGGTGGCGGAGGATGCTTTCGTCTGGGAGGAGGAGTTTCCGGAAGTCTTCGGAGCCGATGCTTCAGCTTCGGGAAAAGGCGGATTTGATGTTGTGATCGGGAATCCGCCGTATGTGCGACAGGAGCTTTTGACGCCCGAAATGAAAGAGTATTTCCAAAGCACCTACGAAACGCATCACAACTCTGCCGACCTCTATATTCCATTTGTAGAAAAAGGATTGAAGCTCTTGAGAAAAGAAGGGAAATTTAGCTTCATCTTCCCCAACAAATGGCTCAAGGCCAAATATGGCAAGCCGCTTCGTATCTGGCTCAAGCACAAAGGTATTGACGAAATTATCGACTTCGGCGATCTTCAGATATTTGAAGGAGCGACAACTTATCCGATGATAATGACGATTACGGCGGAAAAAGCTTCACCAACATTCGATTATCTCAAGGTGGATACTCTGCAATTTGGCGATCTAAGGGAATATGTGAGCAGTCAGGTTTCAACTATGAATCTCAGAGAACTTGACGATAATGGCTGGCAGTTGGTATCGAAAAAAGAACAGCAGGTGCTCACTCAGGCAGCTAAACGATCGATTTCTTTGGGTGACTATACGAATAGTGAAATATTATACGGGATCAAAACAGGCTTGACAAAAGCATTTGTAATTGATGCATTAGCCAAAGAAGAGCTTGTGGCCAGTGACAATCGATCGGCAGAAATACTCAAGCCTTTTTTGATGGGTAAAGATATTCAGAGATACGATACACCGGATATTGATAAGTACCTAGTATTTTTTCCTAAAGGATTTACGAGTGAGCAATCTGGTTTGACAGATGAGGCTCAAGCTTGGCAATGGATACAGTCAAATTATCCAGCAGTCGCTTCTTGGCTGGCACCCTTCGAGACCAAGGCTAAAAAGCGCTATGACCAAGGGGAATTCTGGTGGGAGCTTCGTGCTTGTGACTATTACAATGCATTTGAAGAGCCGAAAATTATCTATTTGAAGTTTCAAGTAAAGCCTGCATTTATTATGGATTTACAAAAATCTTACAACAATGATGCCAATTTCATTTATCCTCACGAAGACTATTTTTTACTTGGTATCCTCAACTCCAAGCTCGGATGGTTTCTTATTTCCAATACCTGTACCGAAATACAAAATGGTTACCAGCTTATTTATGATTATTTTAAAAATGTCCCGATATCGAAAGGGGCAAATTCAGCACAAAAAGAAGCCCTCGAAGAGAAAGTCAAGTCTATGATTTCTCTCAAGCAGTCGCTCAAAATAAAAGCGAATATGTTTTTGAAACGAGTTGCTGATAATCTGAATATTGACAAGTTCAGCAAAAAACTCGAATCATTCTATGAATACGACTTCAAAACCCTCCTCAAGGAATTCAAAAAGAAAAAAGTTACCCTCAGCCTGACAGAGCAGGACGAATGGGAAACCTATTTCGACAGCTACCGAACCGAACTCCTCGATCTTCAGGACCAGATAGACGA
>JAOZOG010000392.1 GCA_029933395.1 Sulfurovaceae bacterium
GGCCACAAAGAGCAGGAACATCACGATGGCCGAAATATTGAGAGGCTGCTTCTGCACCTCGCCCTCGATCGTGCCGGAGGCGAAAGCGCCCACGCTCAGGAGAAGAATCGATGTAATAAATGTAAACTTTTTCATACGGCAATATCCTTCAACTCTTCTTTGACCTGTCGGCTGAGCTCATCGAACTCGCTGTTGGCCCGCTTGACATAGATACCAGTCAATGCAAAGGCGATCACAATGATCGCTATACCGATAGGGATACCGATCGTCATTACTCCGTCACCCATTCTCGTTCCCAGTGCGGAGGGGTCGAAAGCGATGGTGAGGATGAAGGCGTAGTAGACCACCAGCATAATGATAGAGAGGGTCCAGGCAAACTTGCTCCGCTCTTTGACCAATTTTTGATACTTCGGATTGTTCCGAACATGTTCGATCTGTTCTTTTGTCACGATATCTCCTTTAGAATGTATAGTTGATGATGAGTCGATACTCATCCCAGTCCAGACCCGGCTTGAAGTCTCTGGGGAAGTTGGCCCGCAGTCTCAGGTTGAGCCCTTCGATGGAAGCGACATTGTACTGAATATCAAATCCGTACTCAGAAGCATCCCAGGATGTATCCGCTACATAGCTGTTTTCAGCTCCGATATCGAAGCTGGCATAATAGACAGAAGCTTTCACCCCATAGTCGGCGAACTTGTAGCTTCCTGCCACTTTCCAGGTATCGGTATTGGCGAAAAACTGGTGCCGTGTAACCATCCCCTGCGTGAAGGCCGGCATACCGCCCCATGGGGTAATGATACCGCCATTGAGCGCTCCGTCACTGTCGCCGGTCGCCGAATACGCCGCATACACACTGAGATCGTCCAGAGAAGCCGCAAGCTTGAGGGCGAAATAGTCGCTGCTCACATCTCCTGCCAGTGCATCGCCGATCTCACTTTCGTGGATATACTGTGCGGAGGCTTTCATTTTGACTTTGTCGCTGAGCAGGCAGTTCCAGCCATAGTCAGCCTGCAGATAAACGGCATTGAGGATATCCCATGCGATATAATCCCACGCCCGCAGCTTCAATCCCTCGACACCGCTATAGACTGCCGCCAATGCCGTAACACCGTCTGTTTCATTGTCGATATAGTTGCCGTCCGCATCGGTCGATCCCAATGCTACGGTACCCATATTGACGAAGTCGCCGCTGAGCGCCTCTTTCATCCCCAGACCGTAACCACTGGTCAGCCCCAGCACACCGCCGCCATAGATATTGCCGAAGGTGCCGACTGTCTCTTTGGTCACATGCGCTGCGATCAGGGTCGTCCCTTCGATATTTGTATTGCTCAGGACTGCCGCCTCGAAGAGGTTGGGCAGCATTCGCGCATCATCTGCACCCGCGAGCGGAGTATCGAGTCGCATTCGCCCCGCTTTCACTGTCGTCTTGTCATAGGTGAAATTGAGATACGCCTGCCCGATAAAGCCATAGTTCTCACCATCCCGGCCATACAGCGACGGATCGTAGCTGTTCCATTTGCCGTTGTCCGCATAGTCCTCTTCTGCAGAGATACTGTGTATCTCGAATCCATAGGTGCCGTACGCCGCGATTACGGCTGAGAAACCGCCAAATTCCGGTGTCTTGTAGCCGATATAGCCTCCGGTGTTGAGCGAGTTTCGGTTGTTATCCAAAATACCCGAATAGCTTCTGTCGATATAGAATGTCCTCGACTGCCCGAAGACTTCGCCCCAATCTTTCTCTGCCTCGATCGCTACGGGGGCCTCAGCCGGCTTGACATCCCCACCCGCAAATACTGCACCTGTCGCCAGAATCGCAGCAAAACTCAATTTGACCACTTTCATTCACTACTCCTTGTTAAATACTTGGTTTTCCACATATTAATGCTAAAGGAGCAGCATAGCATCAGCGTAGCATGGACAATATCGATGAAGGAAAAAGGTGTGAAAGTGACAATATGTATAAAATCGTAACATATTAGGTGGGACGCAACAGGTTTTGTATTTGGAACCTATCCCAATTGCAGGATCAGTGGTGGGCCCAAAGGGC
>JAOZOG010000393.1 GCA_029933395.1 Sulfurovaceae bacterium
TGGAAACGACTTCGGCATGTTTACTGGATGCCAGGGCAATCAGGGTGAACTTTGAATGTTTGTCCACGGCGGTGACCAGTGTCAAGCGCAACCTAAAAATGTACCACCGCGCGGAGTAAATATGTACCACTTTTGACGGCATCGAGCCGCACCTCTTGGTCTAAAGAATTCCCGCCTTTCGTTTCTGCTTGAGACGATAGCTCTCTCCCTGGATATTCAGAATATGTGAATGGTGGATGAGCCGATCGAGAATGGCGGCGGTCAGTGCTTCGTCATGGTTGAGTACCTCCTTCCATTGGGTAAAGGGCAGATTGGACGTGATGACAATAGAGCCGGTTTCGTACCGTTTGTTGACGATCTGGAAAAAGAGATTGGCCTGCTCTTCGTTCAGTTTGATGTAGCCGAATTCATCGAGGATCAGAAGCTTGTTGGCATTGATGACACGCTTGAAGTAGGCATCGAGCTGGTTGGTATGTCTGGCGCTTTCAAGCTGCAGGAGCAGATCGGCGACGGTGATGAAGCGGGTACGGAGACGCTTTTGCGTGGCCAGATACCCCATGGCGATAGCCAAGTGGGTCTTTCCTACACCGCTGGGACCCAGCAGCAGTAGGTTCTCTTTGCGTTCGATGAAGGCCAGCGTCGCCAGTTCATTCAGCAGGCTCTGATCGACGGAAGTGGCCTTCGCGTCGAATCCTTCCAGTGTCTTGACGACGGGGAAAGCGGCGGTGCGCAGCATCATCGCCTTGCTCCGTGCGGCCCTCTGCCTGGCCTCGCTTTGCAGCAGCGCCAATAGGAAATCGCTGTAGGAGCGTGACGACTGCGCCGCTTCGTCGGCCAGAGTCTGGTACCCTTCGGCGATGGCCGGCAGCTTGAATTCGCGGCAATAGGCCTTGATGCGTTCATGAGGCATGGCAGGCTCTTTGGGCCAGGATGGCGTCGTACTCCTCCAGCCGGGTACGGTAGGTGATTTCGATCGGAGGAAGCGCAGATAAAGGGGCCGAATCTTTTTTCTCCATGGCCCGTGCTACGGCCCTTGGAGGCAGGTAGGGCCGCAGATGCCGTCTCTCTTCCTCGAGACGCATGGAAGGCTTCGCTTTGGTCGTGTCATGAATGCGCTCGTTGGTGCGTGCGATCCAGCCGAATACATGATGGTTCAGCAACTCCGGCGTTACCGTAACGCCGCTGCCCTGCAGCGCGGCCTTGAGGGGCACGTAGAAGTTCTCCTTGAGGTAGCGGTTGAACCGCTCCACCTTCCCTTTGGTCTGGGCCCGGTAGGGACGGCAGAGTCTGGGAGTGAACCATCCTTTGGAAAAATCCAGGAACGCCGGATTGAAGCCGTGTTCGCCCTTGCCGTATTTGTCTCTTTGCACAACGACGCTTTTGAGGTTGTCGTACAGAATCGTTTGGGGCACGCCGCCGAAATAGGCGAAGGCCTTTTCGTGGCAGCTTTGCCATCTCTCCTGACGCATCGAATCGGTGAAATAGACGAAGGGCGCTCTGGAGTAGGCAAGCAGCATCACGAAGGCGTAGATCGGCTCCTTGCCGCCACGAATGACGGTCCAGTCCACCTGGGCCTGATGCCCCGGCACCGTCTCGAACCGTACGATGGGCTCGTCGGGTTTGCCGAATCCATGGGCGGCATACCACTTACCCATGTATTCTTGCAGGATGCGAAGCTTTCCATCGTATCCGCGGGATACGATCTCCTCCAGAATGACCGGCGAGGGAATCCTCGCCGGCAGGGCCTGGGAGAGTCTTTGCTCGATATAGGGTTTGAACGCGTCCAGCTTGCTTGGATATTCGCGTCTCGCATAGGGCTTTGGGTTCGGCTCTTTCAGCCGTTTGGTCACTGTCCGTCTGTCCAGTCCCGTGATGCGGGCGATGGCGCGTATGGAGTGCCCCTGGGCTTTCAATGTATGTATCACCGTAAATTCCTCCTGGCTTATCACGACTGTACTCCTGATCTTTCTTCTTGGAATCACAGTCTATCCAGTGGTACATTTTTACTTTGCGTCGGTGGTGTATTTTAGCATTGCGCGGGACA
>JAOZOG010000092.1 GCA_029933395.1 Sulfurovaceae bacterium
CGAACTCGAAGAGGAAGAGCCTGTTGAACAGCCACAGGAGAAACCTGAAGCAAAGCAGGAAAAGAAACCTGTAGGATTCAAGCCTACCGTTACCGTAAAGCCTGATGCAAAAAAAGCTCCAGCAAAAGCCAAATCCGCTACAGCCTATATAGGCTACGGAAAAGAAAACAGCTCTACTGCAAGATATGCCACCGATGCCGAAAAAGCAGGTGTGCCTGTCAACAAAGGATCATATGATGAAAACGATATCGTTTTCGCATCGATCAACGGAACACCTACAAAAGAAGCCGCAAAGAAAACGCTTTCTGAAGTCGTAAGGGCTCTCGATTCAGGAGCCACTGTATTGCTCGACTCTGCAGAATATCTTGCAAAAAGCAGATACAACAAAGGCGAAAGATGGCTTCACGACGAGCTCTTGAAAAGAGGATATTCGTACCGAACGTCATCGAAAAACGGTGAAATAGGAATATGGAAAAAGGAGACTGAAACGAAGCAGGAGCCACAACGCACTGGTTCCGAAAAAGAAACGACCGAAGAGCTGATCCGCAAATCCTTCGAAGAGCGTCCGAAGAAACAGATTGCCGGCATCTTCGAGAATATATCGAATTTAAAGGATTTCGCAAAAGGACTTCATCAACTTCCGGATGCAATCAAGCATAGTGTTTATATCTTCAAGTCTGGTATAGAAGATTCTATAGATTTTTCTACGCAATATTACAATACTGATACGTTGCAAAAAGTGCTTGAGCGTGTAGCGAACGGTAAACCGATCATCGGTAAAGATGACGATGC
Organism: Sulfurovaceae bacterium; assembly: GCA_029933395.1. GTDB lineage: Bacteria > Campylobacterota > Campylobacteria > Campylobacterales > Sulfurovaceae > SZUA-451. The sequence continues at coordinate 793 of JAOZOG010000092.1, forward strand.
AGGATACAAAGAAGCCGCTGAAAAGATGATACTGCAAAGACCTGGAATCCTGCTGTTCTCCGGCATCAAGCCGGATCGGAACCAGGGCTGGTCTCATCCTGTCGTGTCGGCTGTGTTGATGTCGAATACCGTATCGTCCATTCTGAATATGTCGTCGATGCTGAAGACTGCAGACAACGAAACTATCGCGGCACTGTTCAATATCGATCCGAAGAATAAAAAGGCGATAGAGCAACACAGAAAGATGGGAATACCGAGGGCTGCGCTTGCGGAGAAGATCGGAAACGATGTCATCGATGCGCTTGGAATCAAGATGCCTGTATTCAACGAAGCGTCGATACGATCGCAGATGGCGAAACATATCGGATTGATTGGGTTGTCATCCCTGCAGGCACTTGGTTCCGAGACGGAAGAGATTATTTCATTCAGCACAAAAGAGGCCCTTGGACGGAACCAGTCCTATGTGACGATAGAGAATGAAAAACTGTTGAAAAACATCAATGATGAAATACTCGAAACGAAGCTCGTCAAATCATTGAACGTTCCGCATCTCGAAAAACCGGGTACGAAAAAACGCTACGGTATGAAACGCAAATCGGAATACGAAGCGACGAAAGCGCAGACGGATTATATGAACCTCATATCGCAGACACCGATGAAGAAGGACGACGACTTCATAGAGTTCTTCGAGACGCTTCCAGAGAATGCGAAACGTTCGGTTTTGACGATCAAGAACAAAGTCCATCCGCTGTTCAAGGAAAATAACGATGCGAGAACGGAAGCGATCCTGAATGCCTATAAGGGAGCCAAAGCTTTCTTCGACGAGGCAGGATCGAAACCGTTCTACTATACGGCGTTTATGGGAGGCAACGGACGTATCAGCATCGAGCAGACGGTAGCGAACCCACAGTCCGACAAGCAGTATACGCGTTATATGATCCTCTGGGGCGGATCAAGAAAGAGGATCACGAAGAAAAATATCGGTGCGTTCAAGTCCGCTGTGGTTCTGGCTCTCGGAGGCAAGCCGGAACACGAGACGAATATCGATGAAGCGTTCGACAGATATGTGTCCGATATCGAAAAACGATATCCCGGACTGTTGAAAGAACTGGCAAAAAAGAATCCGTCCGAAAAGGCTCTGAAGGATGCCGCATCATTCGCTGGTTCCGAAGAGGGAATGTATACGCTGAAGGCCCTGCGCGAGCTTGCGAGAGCGAAATCGATCGAGCGTATGACCGGTACGATGAACGGATACGAAACGTCTCTGCCTCTCGAGGTGGACGGTATCACGAACGGTCTTGCATTCCTGACGCAGCAGGCCGGTGTGACGAATGAAGAGATACGCAATATGGTCGGTATCTTCACGAGAGAGGACGGAAGTGTCGCGAAACGTATCTTGAATGGCGGTCTCGATGCCTATAACTATATCGCGAGCATAGCGAAGAGCAAGATATTCGACAATATCAGAAATGGAAAATATGACAAGAAGCAGGAAGCGATCGCGAACGATTTCACGAGTCTTTCTCTGATAGGACGATCTGCCGCGAAGACACCGGTTATGACGTTCCTCTACGGTATGGGGCTTCCCGGCATCAAGAGAGAGCTTTCGGAGTATTTCGCCACGGAGATACTGAACAAGACAGTCAACGGAACCAAGGCGGAGAAACAGGCTGCCAACGATATCATCAACAGGGTGCTGAACACAAAAGGTGTCGACTATTCCCAGGAAGGAAAAATGAATGAAGAGAGATTCGGCGATCTTCAGAACGGTATCGCGTTTCTGACCGATCCGTTCGCAGATTCTCTCGAGCAGGGATTTCCGGAAATATCTTCATACAGGAGAATGGCACAGACAGGCGGTACGATACTCTATCATCTGTTCGACTATTATCTGCGAAACGGAGAGAATGAAGAGCTTCGTACGGCACTGATACGATACTATCACGGTACGAGAGAGGAAGTCCTCAAAGCGAAGGAAGTTCTCAAGAAATACGTTCCGCATATCACGATGCCGGACAATCCGCAATCGACGAGACCGCTCGTGAAATTCAAGAAGCGTGTTATCGATACGGGAACCAGTGCGACAAAAGAGAAAGACCTTCTGAAGCGATATACGATACGCTTCAAGAAAAACAATACGAATTTCTCTGCAGGGCCGAATATCCTCCAGACGGAAGATTCGTCTACCGCTGTCGCCGTGGTTCCGATCCACAACCTCGACAGCGAAACGGCGATGCGATCCCATATGGATACCTACAGGGCAACTGGAGCCGTCGGTCTCAACATTCACGATGCCGGTGTATTCGATATCGATTCGATCACGAACTGGGGGCAGAACTACAACAGGAATTTCCTCGAAGTCAACGAAGGTATCAAGGTCGCCGATCAGATCGAAGCGGAGATACACAGGATGCGAGAGCTTCTCGGAGACGAGATGTTCAAGAAAGCGATGAAGCAGGAGATCAAAGGCGGAACCACACTGGAGACGGTCTACAAGGATTACAGCAGCAGTGCGGCATTCGTGAAAGCCAACATCGCACAACAGAACCGCCCTGGTTCCGTAGGACAGATGAACGGCGTTCCGGATGTCGAATACAGGCCGGCGGATGACACGCTGGCATATGGACGCAAGCGCAGCACGAAGAATGCGAATCAGCCGAAGCTCGTTACCGACCTGAAAGAGATTCTCGACAGCCTCGGCAAAGAGTCTCCGTTCTACGACTACTATGCGAAGATGGTCGATGCGATAGGCCCGGCTATCGGCAATGCCGTCAAGGTATCGATGAACAAGAAGAAAGGATTGTCTGCTGACGGACTGTACGACAGAAAGAGCAAGACGCTCTATCTCTGGGTCGGACGGAACCACGCGGATGCGCAGGAAGCCTATGTACACGAAATTATCCATGCCGTTACGGAAACGGCTATCGAAATGGATTATTCCCTTCAGCGTGAGATACTCAACCTTGCGGACAAAATGTCCTGGGTCATACGCAATTCGGATATGCCGATCAAGAAGAAAGAGAGATATCTCAAAGCGATCGCACAGGCACCGGAGCATGAACTCCTGCCGTGGTTCCTGACCGATCCTGAGCTTATCGCCCTTGCGAAAAAGACACCGATCCATCTTGGAAAGCCGAAGAATCTGTGGGAGAGAATCCTTCTGACATTCGAGCGTATCGTCAATACGATACGGAGGATAACAGGCAAGAGCGCATCGGAAAACGAGCTCTATCATATGCAGAGACTGCTATCGAAAGCCGTCACGATAACGAGACGGCACAGCTATCCATCGAAATGGAAGAGAGCCTCCGACATCATCAGTAGAGATATCGAAAAAGTCGACAGTGCGCTTGCAGAAGCCGTCGAAAGAAAGACGACACTCGGGCGTGGATACAGTGGTATGTCGACCGTCTTCGGTGTCGCTACGAGGAAAGCTTCCGATTTCGTCAAGGAGTATGCCGGGTTCGATCTCGTCAACAGCGAAACCCTGAACAGCGTGAAGCACAGCATATTCAAGACGAAAGGGAAGCTGGCCGATATGATGGACAAGATATCGGCAGAGTATACGACGAAGATCAACAACAAAGCGATGAATATCGAAATGGCTACCGACGACCTCGTCAACGAGGCGGTTGGTTCCCTCTCGAAAGAAGAGAGAGCCGAGCTGAAGCGATGGATCGTCGATACGGATATGACGCTCTTCATGGAGCTTGGATACGACTATTCAGAAATCAGAAGCATCGTACAGAATCCGGATGCATTCATCGAAAGCAAATGGAACCAGCTGCGTGATGTGCACGACGGATTGACGAAAGAGCAGGAAAATGAGCTCGACTATGCCGCCGACATCCTCGCACACTTTATGATAACCGGCGAAACGGTCAGCGGTGTCTTCTTCACGAATGCAAGACAGATCGTTGATTTCACCCTGCCGAACATCAATCCACAGCACAAGGAAGCGGCTGTCAGGATCGTCGACGAAATGGTCAGTGCGAAAGCGATGAAGATGAAAGGCGAAAGCAAGAAAGTCATTCTCGATATGCTTCAGAATCCTCTCGTCGGAAATATCTTCATGCCTCTGGCGGAGACCAGAGTGACTGCGAGAAAGCACCTTTTCCCTGGAGATCAGCGATACAACGAGATAAAAGGATATTCGAAGAATTCGTTCGAGAACGAGAAAGAGTACCGGTTCATTCCGAAAGACGCTCTGGAATACGAAGTACTGCTGAAGGATTTGAAAGATGCCGGATTCAAGATCGTCGACGATTCGAACGAATACTATACGCTTCTCGTGGCTCCGACACCGTCTCCGGCCTATCAGCAGGGATTCGTTTCGATATCCGACTATACAGCCAGAGGTTACATGGAACCAATCGACCTGACGGACTGGAACAAAGCCGTCAAGCGGTTCAGGTACGAATCGAAGCACGGAGGATTCGAAGCGCTGAAGAAAGCACAGGAAAACGGTATCGATATCTATCGTCCTGCCATGTTCTTCAAGGGAGGGCAGCCGTACCAGCGTATCATTATGACGAAAAGCAGGATGCGTGAGCTGTTCGGCCTGAACGAGGATATCGCTATTGCCGCTTCGACAACGGCAGGCCATGTACTCCGTAAAGCCAACTCGATGAAGCTCAACAGAAAGCTCGTCGATCTGATGATACAGGATTATCAGGAAGCCGATCCTGAATCGAGGAAGCATCACTACGACAGGATTATCCTTCCTCCCGTATGGACAGGCGACTATATGGCCTACAAGCTCCAGAAAGCTGCCTACGAGAACCAGCCGAAGAAGATGAAAGAGATTGCCGATATGCTTCCGAAGAACACGATCCAGTACGCTCTGCAGAACGGACGGACAGAATTGTATGTCAGGAAAGAACTTCGTCCCATTCTCTTCGGCTACAGGGAATTCGTACCTCAGGTTCCTGAAAGCATCAATGTTTTCGGTCAGAAGGTCAGGCTGTCGAAATGGATGAGAAGCGGAAAGGTCAACGGTGTACTGCGTATCGTCGACTACTACTTCCGTGCGTTCGTCGAAGTCGCGAAGAAGCGTATCGTCCTCTACAACCCGATGGTTCATGCAGGCAACATGGTATCGAACATCATGCTCCTGAAGATGAACGGATTGACGAATGGAGAGATATACGACTATATGAAAGAGGCGTACAACGGAATCATGCAGTACAAGAAAGATATCCGATCCTATACGATGCTGCACCTGAAAGGCCTTGGAGACACGAAGAGGGGCAAAGAGCTTCTGCGAAGGATCAACAACAATCCGGTGAAAGAGAGTATCGATGCCGGGCTGTTCTCGTTCATCGTCGAGGATGTAACGAGCGAAGTGATCCAGAAGCAGAATCCGATCGAGAAGAATGTACAGAAGATCATCGACAGCGTTGGTTCCAAAATCTCTCTCTATTCGAAAGAGAGGCTCGGAAAGCAGGACGAGATCGTCAATATCGTGAAGAATGTCTACGGTACGGATTCGACGGATATCGGAAAGGGATTGACGATGGCGCTTCAGCTGTCGGATTTCATGGCGAAGCACGCGATCTACAGGAAGTACAAAGGCACACTTGGTTCCGACGAAGCGGTGAAGCTGGCGAACGATCTGTTTATCGACTATTCGATGAACGAGAGCAAGCTGCTGCATACGCTGAACAAATACTTCCTCTTTCCGTTCAACAAGTTCGCGATCAGGATTCAAAGAGGCATACTGCGTACAGCCGTCGACCATCCGCTCTATTTCACGGCGATGGCTGTCGGTGTCGATATGGCGGACGAGCTCGGCTTCTCCTACGGAAAGGCGGAGAACGTCATCTACAACAACTTCGGAACGGGGATGTTCAACAATCTGCATCTCGGCCCTGACCCGATGATGATTGCTGAAACTCCGTATTCCATCATATTCGAATAAAAAAAAATACCCCACCGGGCGAATGCCCGGCAGGGTTAAAGTTCCTTGATCTCGATATACGGATCGTGTTCGTCTTCCGTCTCGTCGAACAACTTCTCTTCTCTTGACTGCAGGATGCTCTTGATGATCGCATACCATACGATCGCCAGGAAGATGCCGGCTCCTATGAAGAACATCGTCAGCATGCTCATCCCCAGCTCCTTTTCGTCAGCGCATCGATATGCGTCTTGAACTCCTTGTCGTTCCTATATAGGTCCAGCGCAGTCAGGTATTCCTTCAACGTGAAGGAACCACCCGTGCTGTACCGTGATACATAGATGCTGACGTACCGTTTCTTTTCTTCGCTCACTTACTCTCCTTTCCTTTCTCGTATCCCAGGACGTATCCGTAGGCGAACACTTCCCGTATCGACTCCTGCATATTCAGAGGCAGATGCTTCACTATGCTTTCCGCACTGTGCCAGAAGTCTTTCCACAATGTTCTCTCCACCTGCTGGTTCCCGTAGTATCCGAGATGGAACCACGCATCGTGCAGCTTCATATTGTAATACGCCATCGCTTCGTCCTGAGTCATCTTCGGTCTGTGCTTCTCGGAAGGGAACCACGCAAGGCCGTCATCGGACATCATATTCTCCCTTCTCCATATCAGGTATTCACCATACGTTTTCAGTTTTTTCTTCGCCATTTTTCAAGCCTCGAAATCGCTTTCCTTTCCGAGTGAATCTTTTCGCTGATCGCTTTCGCCATCAACGCCATATCCATCCTCGATCGTTTCTCCAGTATCTTTTCGTATGCCCTGTCCAGCAGTTCGATCTTTTTGTATTTCTTCTCTATCAGCTCATCCGGCGTGGTTCCGACATAATCGCAGTACTCTTCCAGAGAACACTGAAACAGGTCTTCAAGTGTGTAGTCGCTCATCGGTGTGGTGTTCCTCTCTTGCATTTCGAATAGTCCGCCTTGTAGACTTCGACACTTTTGTCCTTCTGCCATTTACCGGAATCGTCTATCGATCCTGTTCTGCTCTCCAGCTCCGTCATCACTTCGTGCATCACGTCGTTGACCCTGTATCCCAGTTTCATCAATGCCGCCGTAGCGAATACGATGATATCCGCATAGGCATCCACCTGTTCGTGTACACTGTCGGCTTCCATCAATTCCTCACATTCTTCGAGCAGGTTCCTGTATTCCGTGATGACATTGTAATGCTCCAGCAGTCCTCTCTCCTTCTGCCACTCCATATTCCTTCGGAGCCAATCCGTACAGCTATCCATTATCGTTCTCCTTT
>JAOZOG010000394.1 GCA_029933395.1 Sulfurovaceae bacterium
AGGAATTGGATAAAATGTCGGCTTGAATTGCACTTATGGGTTGAATGGGCGAATCTTATGAAGTGGTGCGGACGAGAGGACTTGAACCTCCACATCTATCCTTTCTTAAGATTGTTTTCAATTCCAAAACCCCTTAACCAAGGTCTTTCTTCTTTCCTTTTGATTTCAAACAATGTATAATAATTCTCAATTCTGTGTACCCCATTGTGTACCCCCATCGACAAGGATCATACATGGCGATAAATTTCAGTGATTTTAAAAAAACCAAATATCCCGGTCTTTACAAATCGAAAAAGAAAGGACCGCATGGTTATAAATACGCCGCAAGGTTTCGTTGTGGCAATGGAGAAAGAAAAAAAATTCTTGGTTATAGCGAAAAGGACAACCTAACGGATCGCAGTGCCAATCTCCTGCTTCTGCAATTCAGGAAGGAAGTGGAAGAAAATATATATCCGACACAAAACATCACACTCGATGCGCTTTTCAAGCAATATTACGACACACATTCAAAGACCGACTGGCTTGAAAAGAAACGCTCTGTTTACGATGTTTACATAGGTAACAGCTCGCTGCATCTGCGAGATGACAAGCGCATGACCAAAGCGGCCAAAGAGCGTATGAAAAAATACGAAGCCTATAAAATTGGATCGAAAAAAGTCGGGAAAATACGGGAAATGGACGTTAAAAAAATCATTTCCAACATGGAAAGTCTCGGCTTGAAAGCGAGAACGAGGAAACTGGTTCTCGAAACATTGAATCCTCTTTTTTCATTCGCAATAAGCAATAAGATTCTCAAGGAAAACCCAGTAAAAAATATCACGGTCAAACTGTCCAACGAGAAACGGATCGTGGTCAGTGCCATCGAGAAATTCAAACTTCTCAACGAAACCATCCACAGAGTCTACGAAAATGATCCATACTACAAAGCACTTTTCCTTTTCGGATTTACCGGTAGAAGAAAGAGTGAAGTCCTAGGGTTGTTGTGGAAAAATATCAATTTTGAAAAAAACTATTACGTGCTGGAACAGACAAAAAACAGTGAAGAACAGAAGTTTGAGCTGCCTTATGCCATCAAAGAAGCGCTGTTGAAAATTCCCGACGACAGAGAAGGACTGGTTTTCAAAAGCCCCATCACCGGGGAAAAACTAAAAAATATAGACCGGCAAATGCGAAAGCTTAAACGAGAAACCGGCATCGACAATCTTTCGTTTCATTATATGAGACATATTTTGGTATCCGCCCTCGCAGAAGAAGACATGGCACCGATCGTTTTGAGCGGGATACTGGGACACAGCGACATCAATACGATCAATAAATATCTTTCTATCAATTATTGGAACAGCAGCAAAAAAGGCAATCGGACAATCCACAAAATTTTGAGTGAAAATTCAAAGGAAATTTTTGAATCGTAGTTAGTGTACGTTTTCTCTATTTCTATGGATGTAACTTTCATCATGTCGAAAAAAGTGGTAACTATTCATGATTTAAAGAACAGGATAAGCCGGGAGTACCTCCAATTGCAAGGGCTTCAAACCATTGCACTGTTATGAACCATTTAGGCAATACAGTTTGTAAATTCAGATTTTCAATACTCTTTGTAAATCAATGGAGCCCGAATCCGTGGTAGAATTAGGGCTTGGGTAAACCTTCTGGCGGCAGCAGGGAGGATCTACTCAAAATGCCCGTTCCGGAAAATGAAGACGCCCTTGAAACTTTCGTGCATGCAGTACAGGAGTACGACGATGGTGACTCTTTCGGGAAATACGGTGAGATCATCCGGCAAATTGACGAGATGGTGGCAGGCTCTTTCAGCCTGGAAGCCGAAGAGCTGGCCTTCATCCAGGACCAGATGCGTGAAGATCCGTTTCTAAAAAGGCTCAAGCCCAAGCTGCCTTATTCCGGAAGAAGGAAGAAAGGGCTGCTTGAGGGGCTTGCTTCGTCGAACAGGTACGAATGATAAAAAGTCTTGCCAACAGCTTTTGCCTACATCATTTGCTGGCCGTATCGACAAGCTTTTCGTAAATTCTGACCATCGCCAGAGT
>JAOZOG010000093.1 GCA_029933395.1 Sulfurovaceae bacterium
TTGGAGTTTCGATAGCTTGAGATAGTCGAGATACCCATCTTGGACATAATCTTCAGCAGACCGGCATTGATCGCCTTGCGCACCTTTTTGAGGACAGGCGCCAGGTCGGTATCGGGATTTCTGCGCATCTCCATCATCGCGACTGTTTGATAGAGCATATAGGGGTAGATCGCCGCCACACCGAATGCGATCATACTTGCAGCCATATGGGAGTCATAGACCTCCCCCGTCAACGCCACGATACTGACCAGGTGCCGTACCCTGTTCTCCAGGAGTATCTGATTGAGCCGGCCGACGACCATCAGCATCGGCATCGCAGCCATCTCTTCATTGAGGCCTCTGTCATCCAGGAAAATCGTTCTGATTCCATCATTATGGACATCCGCGACGATCTTCTCTGCCAGCGTATTCAAACTCTCACGCAGATTCTTCTTGAAGGTCGTATCGTAGCATCTGGCTTTGTAGGAGGGGTCAAATTTTGGGTCTTTCTCGTCACCAAATTCACGCAGTATATCAACTTTTTCGTAAGAGAGGATCGGTGAAACGGTCTTGAGCCGCTTGGCATGGTCGGCATCGTCCGTCAGAATATTCCGCATCTCCCCAAATCCGGTATTGAGGCTCATCACCACTCTTTCTCGAATCGGATCGATCGGTGGATTGGTAACCTGGGCAAATTTCTGCTTGAAGAAGTCAGAAAAATTTCTCTGCTTTTTGGAGAAGGCTGCCAGAGGCGTGTCGTCACCCATCGATGCCGTCGCCTCCTTGCCCTCTTTGATCATCGGGTCAAGTACCTGCTCGGCAACCTCCAGAGTAATATTGAAGAACCGCTGCTTGGCATAGATAATCTCTTTTTCCGGCAGATTGATCGTCGAAAAAGGATCACTCATATGCTCCTGCAGGTAGATCATATTTTCATTCATCCATTTGCTGTAGGGCTCTCTGTTTTTGAGGTACTCGTCGATATCGTTGCTTTTGAGAACCTTCCCATACTTGAGATCGATACCCATCATTTCGCCAGACTGCAGTCTGCCTCTCTCTACGATCTCCTCCTCGGGAGTCTTGAGTACGCCATACTCCGAAGAGATCAGCAATCTATTATCCGTCGTGATGATATATTTCGCCGGTCTCAATCCATTTCGATCCAGTACACATCCGATATACCTGCCATCTGTCAAACTGACTGCCGCAGGGCCATCCCAGGGCTCGAAGCAGGTACTGACATACTCATAAAACGCTCTGAGTTTGGCATCCATATGCGGGGCGTTCTGCCAAGGTGCAGGGAGCATCGAGCGGGCAGCCTTGAAAAAATCCATCCCGTTGACACGCAAAAACTCGAAGAAGTTATCCAGACTGGCGGAATCACTCATGCCATCCTGTATGATCGGTGCCAGTCTCTGCATCTCCTCATCGGAAAAGACTTCACTCTTCAAATCTCTGAGCTTGGCGGCAACATTGAAGCGGTTGGCTGTGACTGAGTTGATCTCTCCGTTGTGTGCGATCATTCTGAAAGGTTGTGCAAGCTTCCACTGCGGCAGGGTATTGGTCGAAAATCTCTGATGAAAGAGGCAGAAGGAGATTTTGAAATCCTCATCTGCCAAATCTTTGTAGAACTCCTTGATATGGGTCGGCATCACCAATCCCTTGTAGGAGACGACAGAGGTCGAGAAAGAGGGAATATAGAATGCCTCATCTCCACTGAGTCTGTTTTCGATCTCTTTGCGCGAGAGGTAGACCAGCGCTTCGAAGCGTCTGGCACCGATCAATGTATTGGGCACGACAAAAAGCTGGGTGATCTCTGGCAGTGTCTCGATTGCCTGCTCTCCGAGTGCATCGGTATTGATAGGTACTTTTCGGGTATAAACAATTCTGAGATCGTTGTTTTCGCACACCTCTCTGAAGACCTCAAAATCCTCTTCGTTGCGATTGAACACCATCGCTACGGCATAGACATCGGGAAGGATGATCTCATCCTGCTTCGCGACTTTGGCAAAAAACTTCTTGGGGATTGACAGCAGCAGTCCGCTTCCGTCTCCCGTCTTGCCATCTGCTGCAATCGCGCCTCTGTGCATCATACGGGAGAGTGAAATGATCGCATCTTCCAGGTTTTTGTGTGACGGAACGTTGTCTATCGATGCCAATAGACCAAATCCGCAGTTATCTTTAAATGAGGTAAAGAGATCTCTCATAAGCCACCCTTTGGTTTTTTTTTGTTAGGCTGATACTCGCTGGTTTCTGCCTACAGAATAGAGTCGATTATACAGAAAAGTGAGTTAATAACAGATGAAAGGTTTCGTCATCGCCCTGCGCAGAGCCAAAAATGAAGATATGATCGCGACGATCCTCTCTCCCCGCAATGTCGGCACCTATTACCGCTTTTTCGGTGCAAGACATTCGATTCTGCAGTTTGGATATCTGATCGATTTCGAGGTGGAGGGGGAGCAGGAGAGCTATCTGCCCAGACTTAGAAACCTCAGCCATATCGGTTTTGAATGGCTCTACGACAGCAACCGCCTGCTTCTCTGGCAAAACTATATCAAACTCTTCGAACCGCATCTCAGAGATACAGAAGAGCTGAACTCCTTCTATTTCGATCTGCTGCTGCAGTCGGCCAAAAAGTGGGGCCGGCAAAACCCCAAACGGATCGTCTGCGAAAATTACATCACTCTACTGAAATACGAAGGCCGTATGCACGACGATGAAAATTGCTACATCTGCGAACAGCCGATTGAAGAGGAGATTTCTCTGATGCAGGCTTATATTCCGGCGCACCCATACTGCATTCAGAGTGCCGCCCTGAACAAGAAGAAACTGCTCTATTTCTTTGAGAGTGGCAAGACACTCTATCTCGACGACAGCGAGGTCGAGTCTCTCTACCAGGTTGCGATGAAGGGGTTGTAGCTTCTGAAAAAGAGGGGAGCAGAGCAGGTCAATGCTCGATCTGATTCAGGAGTATCGACTCGATCGTCTCACTGTACGCTCTCAGTGCTTTCTCTTTGATCACATTACCACTGCGAAATGCCTGGTGCAGCTTCTCCAGCTTTTTCCTGCTCTCGTCATCGACCCACTGACTTCCTGTCAACGTTTCGCTGTCCATTTGAATCCTGCTTCGATCTGCGTGGGGACGATTGGCAAGCTCCTGCGTATAGTAGAGCGCTCTCCTCAGAAGGATATAGGGGAAGTTCCGGTTCTGCATCGGCCCCACTTCGATTCTGCGACTTCCCAGCTTCTGGCCCAACACTTTCATCTCTGCTATTTCGTTGAAGCCCAACAGTGCTCCGGCACCACCGATCACTGCACCGATGGCACTTCCCAGCATCAGACTTGTCCCGCCCAGCATCAGATCGACACCGGAACCGGTCAGCGCCCCGCCTGCTGCACCGGTGATCACCATCTCCTTTTTGCCCAGACCGAAAAGAGAAGCACTCTCCCTGGAGAAGAGGTCCATCTCCTGAAAAAGTGGAAGTTGCGCCTCTTTTTCCAACCGGGTATGGTTCCATACCTCTGCGATCTTGCGGTGCGACCGCTCCTCAACTCTTCTCAGGTGCGCTTTATAGCGCTCCAGCACCTTCTCTTTCTCTTTACTGTCGGCTTCCTCTCCTGCGATAGCCAGAGACTCGACATGGCTGAGTGATTCTGCCAGCAACTCACTCACAAGCTGCGCCGAATCGGATATCTTCTGCCTTCGGTAGACCGTAAAGATCTCGATCGAACGCTTCACCGATGCCGTCCACTCTTCACGGAGCTGTGCCATACTCTCCAGCAGGGCGATATGCTGTGAGAAGTTCGCCTCCATTGGATTGAAGACTCTGACCATACGGAAATAGTGTCCCAGTGCCCGCCTCCACTCCTCCACATAGTCCGTCTCATCGATCAGGTTGATCAGTGCCATCGAGGGCTGTCCTGTCCAGCGCAGTATCTCCATCTCCGCTTCATACTCGGCGCCGTAGGGCTTCGACCCATCTACGACATAGATGATACCGGCACCATTGAGGATCGGTTCGAGCAGTTCGATCTCATCGTGAAAACGGGGATCTTCACGGTGCTCATAGGCAAAGCGTCTGACCCTCTCTGCTTTTCTGTCCGCAGACACCTCCTCGCCCTCCAGCCACTCCAACATCGCCCGTGCCCGCTGAAAACCGGGAGTATCGAAGAGCTCATAGAGAATCTCGCCATCGATTTGCAGCGGAAAGCTCCGCTGTTTTGTGGTCGTCCCCGGAATATCGGATATCTGTACCGTCTCATCATGGGCAAGTGTCGAAACGATACTGCTTTTGCCTTTGTTGGGGTGGCCGACGACGGCGAACTTCGGATGTGCTTCACTCATCGTATCATCCTGATATTTTCCTCTTTCAGGGCAGCGATTTTGGCAGCCCAGATCTCGAACTCCGCATCCGTAGCGATCGATGCCCGCTGCGGTGTTCCCAGCGGATAAACGACAATCGTACGCTTCTTCTTTTCACTCAGTGCTTTGAGAAAATCGATAAAGTCCATCGTGGGAGGCTCCCATGCTTTGACATAGAGCAGAACGTCACCTTCGGCGTTCTCGATCACCTGGCGATCCTCCTTCAGGGAGTGCAGACCGCCTGCTTCATAAATGGCATCGGCAAGAATGCCGGACTGTTCATTTTGCAACACAATCTGCTCCCTGTCCAGTGCCCACCCGATGACGGCAGTATAGTGCTGTTTCGGTTCAGCGAGGGCCGTGTCACCCTCCCCTCTTTTGCGCGGCGCATGCTCTTTCTGTGGAGCCTGTGTCGTGATCAGCGGTTCACGCATCTCACGCAGCAACTCCCTGACGCCCTCCAGCGAAAGAATTGCACGCTCCGTTGCCTTATTCAAAGCTCTGGAAGCTGCCAGAAAGAGGAGAAAGCGCAACAGGATCGCATAAAAGAGTGTCGTCATCGCCAGAAATTTCCACCACTCGCCCATCTGGGATGCATACGCCACCATCTCCCGGCTCAGTTTGCCGCCCAGTCTGAAGTAGTGGCTCTGCTCGATCAATTCGGCAGAGGGTACCGCCTGGGGAAGCCACTCCCTCCAGGGCAGTGCAATCATCTCGAGAAAATGATGAAACCCCTCGGGTGAGATCTGAAGTGTCGTACTCCAGGCAAATGCGATATCTTCACTCGCCACCACCAGCAGCAGTGCCAGAAAAAGCCCGAGAGAAAAAGCGAGCGCCAACTCCTGGGAGCGCCTGATCACGATCCAGTTGGCAAGCATTGGACTGATTTTGAGTCTATCGATCATCTCTCTGCTCTTTCCCGGCAGAAGCAGCAGGATATTCTCCATCCAGTAGGCAGGTGAGAGATGCACCAACATCGCCCCGGCATCGCCTGCCCGCAACATCGCCAGCAGCGTCATCGTCATCGTCACCAACGGAAGCAGAAAGACCGCAGAGAGAAAATAGAGCAGGTTTACCGGCTCGCTTCCATTGTAACGCAGCAGTCCGATACCGGAGAAGATACCCAGGAAGAAAGAGAGAACCAGGAGAAAAAGTGTCGCGTGCGAGAGGTACTTCAGGAGTTTTTCCGAGCTGTGTGACGGGGAGAGAAGATGGAGATGCTCATCTCTCCACCGCTCCAGAAGCGCTATCGGTTTCTCCAACAGCTCGCTGTGTGCCAGACCAAAACTCCGATTTTCCTGATGCGTTCCCCTCTCCAGCTGCATCAGTTCGTAGAGATCGATATAGAGTTTTAATCCGTCCTTGCCACCCTTGTTTTTTACTGCCATTGCCGCCTGCACTTCATTTTGTTCTGTCAGCTGGACAATATATCACTATTCTCCGCTGCCTCCGGATTATTTTTTACAATAATCCTTTTCTTTACTCCTCTTCCGGACAACCATAAATCATACATCGGAGCTTCTCCCTGTAGGCTTCATGGTCATAATCGGTTACCCGTGCGACACCCTCTTCGACAGCTGCCTTCGCGACGGCTGAAGCGACCCAGATCAGCACCTCTTTGTTGAAAGGAAGTGGAATGATATGCTCTTTGCCAAATGCCAGATCTTCATTGTGATAGGCGGCTTTGACATAATAGGGTACGGGCTCTTTCGCCAGATCTGCCAATGCTCTCGAAGCGGCGATCTTCATCCCCTCTGTCACCTTTTTGGCGCGCACATCGAGTGCTCCCCGGAAGATGAAGGGGAAACCCAGGACATTGTTGACCTGATTGGGATAGTCGCTTCGACCTGTCCCCATAATCACATCGTCTCTCACCTCAGCGACCTCTTCTGGAAGAATCTCAGGTACAGGATTGGCCAGCGCGAAGATGATCGGATCGGGTGCCATTTTTGCGACCATCTCTTTGCTCAATGCGCCTGCACTGCTGAGTCCCAGGAACATATCGGCACCTTCGATGATATCGCCAAGTGTTTTGGCATCCGTCTCCATCGCGAACTCTGCTTTGTATTTGTTGAGATCCTTGCGATCCGTTGTGATCACCCCCTTGCTGTCACACATATAGAGATGCTTCACGCCGACGGCACGATACATCCTCGCACAGGAGATTCCTGCTGCTCCTGCACCGTTGACGACGACTTTGATCTCCTCGATCTTTTTGCCCGAGAGTTCCAGTGCATTCATCAGTCCCGCAGTCGTAATGATCGCCGTACCATGCTGATCGTCGTGAAAGACCGGGATATCGAGCATCTCCTGAAGTTTCGTTTCGATCTCGAAGCACTTCGGTGCCTTGATATCTTCGAGGTTGATTCCACCAAAAGTAGGCGCAATCGCTTTGCTCACTGCGATGATCTCATCGACTTCATGCACATCCAGTTCGATATCGAAAGCATCGACCTGGGCGAATTTTTTGAAGAGAACCGATTTTCCCTCCATCACCGGCTTACCGGCAAGCGGGCCGATATCCCCCAGCCCCAGAACTGCCGAACCGTCCGATATGACCGCTACCAGATTACCTTTGTTGGTATAGGTATAGGCCAGCTCCTCCTCTTTGGCTATCTCCAGACATGGGATCGCTACACCCGGTGTATAGGCGAGTGAGAGTTCGTGTTGCGAATCACAGGATTTGGTGATCTCGATGCCGATTTTCCCACCAATATGGTAGTCAAGTGCCTCTTGCTTGATATCTTTGCTCATTGTTCAATCCTCATAAAAAAATTAGGGGGATTATACACTAAACTATGTTAGGATGATGATAAATATTTTGGAGGATGGGTATCTGCAGCATATGAAAATTTTGATTTTTACCTTGTCACTGTTCTCTATTTTGCTCTTCGCCGAAGACTCCGAGACAATATATCTCAAAAACGGCTGCCCCAACTGCCATGGTTTTTACGGACAGGGTACCTCCAGCGGCCCCAGGCTTCAGAACAAAAAAGAGGCACTGCTGCTGCGAAGGCTCATAGACCTCAAAAAGGGCATCACCCGCACCCCACAAGGCACCGTGATGCTCTCCTTTGCCCAGATTCTTGACGACAATCAAACCAGAGCGATGGCACACTACCTCAGCATTATGAAGACTTCGTATGAAAACCGGATCGAGTATGATTATGAAGGGGATGATTTCGGGGATTCTTAGTAAAGTGTGAGGACTTGGCGGTGTCGGAGTCAGGGAACTGCCATTTCTCTATAGGTCAGAGTGCCCTCACTCCGACATCAGCAGGTAAACCAATAGAACCCTCTACGATTCCCTACTCTGCAACTGAACAGCCAACTTCCCTATCGCCTCATCCAATGCTTCCCTGCTCTCATAAACAAATGAATGCCGCTCCTCTTCACCCAGATGCACGAAGATACCAAAACCCTCGACCTCCACCTTCCCTTTGGCCTCCACCTCCAGCCACTCCAGGCTCATCTGTGTCGTCTCATCCTCATGTCCGGTCCTGACGATCGCTGCAGGATAGAGCTGTGTGATCCTGGCTGTATCGAACTGTTTCTCTTCTATTGTAATTATCATCGTGCCATTATACTGATTATTGCTTCCAAGCTCTAAGTCCCTCTCCTGTATACTTTTTGAAAAATTGAAGTGG
>JAOZOG010000395.1 GCA_029933395.1 Sulfurovaceae bacterium
CTTTATGGTTTCGCAGATGGATACCTGTCACATTGAAGTGATGGGGGATAAAGGTGACATTGTTATCTCCACAGACGTAGGCACCGTCTGGACTACAGTCTGTCAGCGTGTCGGACCCACCGGCTTTGTTGATATCTACCGCTGCCCAATTTTTGTCTTTTACAATGACAGTAACGATACCGACATCATCAAACGCCAGACCCGCGACTTCAGAAGAACCACTGCCGTTTCCTGAAACACCATTTGTCATGTTAAAGTCCGCATTTGTCCAACTCACATTCCCGTTCAAGCTCGTTGATGAACCGTCTTTTGCCCATACTATCGACTCGTTGACCTCCATATTTGTTTTTGATTGATTGTAATCTGCTGTTCCGGAAGTACCACCTGTGACACCGTAGTCATAAGCGTAAATGGTCATGTTGTACTCTTCCCCTGATCTTAAAAGATTCGGGAAGTCTGCATCGATAGTGTTTATATCAAAGTGGTCAGGACGGATGGCGAAATGATCTTTGGACAAGGTAAACTCCGCGCCTACCGTACACTCGTAGCATCCATACGCAGAGTCATATGGCGGATCTGGAAAACGGTTATTGCTGTATGCATTTGGCTTACAGGCATTGTACTCCTGTGTACAGCGCTCCCATGCATCACAGCCAAATATCGCAGCATATTTGCTCATTCTCCCATGTGAATCTGCACAACTATTTTGCGTCGAACCGGTCGAGTTGGCAATACATTGTGGAATACCTTTCATATTTCCGTCCGTACTGCTTCGACTACAAGTCACTCCACTTGTATCCAGAAGCTGGTTTATATCGATATATCTCATGAAAATACGAGCATCTTTTTTTGCGTATGCCGGGATATAAAACTCATTGCTTGTCTCAGATGTCGAACCGACTTCGATCTTAGCGACCACATCGATCGCGTTACTACTTCTGTCGACGAATTTCATGGTCTCGCCCGTCTGTACATCGTAAAGTCTCATGACGATTCTCAAGGGCTCGCTGGTACCATTCGGACCGGCCTGGTAAGGTTCTGGTGTTGTCTTGTCATCACCCAAGAATACTCCATCTAATGTATAGGGCCCTTTTTTAGAGACTTTTGTCTGGATATCCGGTCCATTGGCATCGGTGTAGGTCGCATTGTTGTAATTGGTATCGACTGCATCGACCCTTTCCGTGTCAGTAGTATTGCCTCCGATCGCACTGCAATCTTTAAGCTCACCTGTATAAAGATGGGGAATACCGTTTTCATCGTTTTTGATATAGGTTCCGATATAGGTACTGCTATTGAACATAGACATGCTCATTATTGAGTTGGTGTAGGTATAGTGCTCATCCCCCGGAGTGAAGTCGGGCAGGGGATCGTACGTGACGCTTCTTCCTTGAAACATTCCACCCATGCCCATAAAAGCGAAATCCATCATGTTGCTGTCGGTACAGTTGCCCGATGTGCCGTCGATCCCGCAATCGTCGATCATGCTGCCGTTAAACATCGAATCTGTTATAAGCTGGGTCGATACATCTGTAAGATCTTTATCGCTGATATTTCGAAGATTGACCTGTTTTTCACATCCACCGGTTGCGCCGCCTCCACTGAAAAAATTACCAAAATCGAAACACATTCCAAGCCCATGGGTAATGGTTTGTGTACCGGCAATACAGAGATCATCCGCGCTATTGGCATCCCGCATCTCGCATTTGTTCACTGTTCCATACTTCGGGATCCCGTTTTCGGTATAGCTCATATTGATATCAGGATTGGTATTGCCTATAGAAGATCCTGCACCCTCTACGTAAATTGTATGCGTTTGCAAAGAGGCGAAATCCCCAAGGGGATCGAAAACGCTTTCGTTTGTCGTGACATTACACTCTGAGCCCGTTTTGTCCACACCGTCTATCCCACAGCTGTTACCGCTTGTCCCATAGTTCATGCTGATATTGGTGTCCATGACACTGTGCTCTGAAAGGTTTCTGAGTTTGATGATCTGCTTACAACCACTGCCGCCGACAAATATTCCACTTGCATTAAAACAGC
>JAOZOG010000396.1 GCA_029933395.1 Sulfurovaceae bacterium
GAGCCCAAGGGAGATAGACAAGATACGTGACAAGAACGGGATTTTTTACGTTCCCACGCTTGGCCTCTACGAGGCGATAGGGCGAAAACTTCTGCTCTCCTATGGAGCCAAGCTGCCTGCCGCAGATCCCGACACCGTATCGATTATGGCTCGACAGATAGGCGAGGGGTATGTCAAAAGATTTGCCGACGAAACCAAGTTGATCGAAATAGACGATGACGGCGTATTCAATGCCCGTGGGATAAAGATTGGTGACAAACAAAGACATGGCCTTGCAAAGGGCCAGGTCCTGAAAATAAATTATGGCGAGAACGACAAGGCAGCAAAGAAATTTATGGATACCGTCAGTGATTCCGTTGTCTATGATCCCAGCGAAATGGACAGAAGTGCCTCAAAGATATCCGATGCGTTTCTTATATCCAGGAATATTCATCGTATCTCCCAACCGACCAATGCCGAGATGCCGGATACAATCGGAGCCAGGCCAAGGCCCGATGTTGTCAGAGACCTCCGTGAGGCGAAAAAAGAACTGAAGGAGGAGACTTCAAAGAAGGAGCCAGACGAGAAAAAGATATCTTCTCTCGAGGACTTGATTCAATCTCTTGAAGAAGAACTCCGTGTATATCCTGCAGGATTCAAGCAGGCTGGCCCCACCGAGAACGAAGTTCGCTACAGAATGAACGAATCGGCACCCGTTGCGAACGGTGTTTTTTCCGACATCATGGACTATCTGCATAAACTCATGGTCGAAAAGGGCCAGCCGATCAACAAGATCATAGACTCTATTTCCGCCAAATACCTGAAATCGCCGGAAGCCGGTGCGGCCATGTTCGGCAACACGATGTGGAACGAGAGAACACCATTCAACAGCGAAAGCGTAGCGGGCCGAAGAATCACGAAAGTCGGAGACCTTGCAAACAATATCGAGGCGTGGAAACAGCTGAAGAACGGCGAGCTTCATTTCAAGCATTTCTTTATCAAGACGGGACGTATGTACGTCCTGGAAACAATCATGAACTATCAGGCCAATAACCACAGTTCACGTCCTCTCGTCGCCGGCAGAGAATACACGATCAACCTTAGGGAGAATGGAGAATATACCGATCAGGCGAAGCTCTACCTTATGGCGCTCTCCGACGCCACGAAAATCCCTATCGGAAGCATACTTTACGAAGGGAACGACAAGGCCCTCGACGATGCCATCGAGTTGTTCAAAAGCGCCTTTGTGGACAAGCGAAATGCGGAGCGCCAGCTTGCATTCATCAACCTGATATACAAAGACGACAAGTACAAGCATCTTCGCCACAGCAAGGGGGCATGGCACACGATCAACAACCTGAAGGCAATTTACGACGTGAGAAACGCTTCCGATCTTGGCGTGATGAAATCCCAGTGGCTACTGGAACTCGATGCCATGAGCTCCGGCCCTATTCTGACTCTCTTCCAAAACCTTGGCAAGATTGCAGATGCCGGAAAAATGATGACGGATCTTGGCGTTATCAAAAGCAGGCGGGGGGCAATCTATCGTGACTTTTACGACATTCTCGAAAAGGAGATAACGCTCGACAAGAACGACAGGCTCATGGAGTCATGGAAGAGGGACATGCAGGACCTCCTCGATTACAATGTCTTTGGCGGAACCTCTCTGTTTGGCTCCCTTCGTGACGTGTTCAAAATGCCGACCATGAAGAAAAACTACTTCCAGGGACAGAAAAACTTCGAGAAAGAATTTGGAAAGGCCGTCACGGAAGCTATTTTCGAGGCTGCGAACACCAATAAAGATGTATTCAAAATGCTGAAAGAGCATCTCTCCGAAGAAGAGAAAATACAGAAATCCGACATAGACCTCAATTCGTTCGACAGTTTTTACACGTTCAACAAAAATCTGAGCGACAGGCAAAAGGCTCTCGTCTACTCGGTCCTTATCGACAGGTATGGCAAGGGTATGGGCGGAGCCATGTATGAAATCCTCAATAAATACATCGATGACGGATACCTGAAGGAGCAGAACCAACTCCTCAATG
>JAOZOG010000397.1 GCA_029933395.1 Sulfurovaceae bacterium
CGTTTCTTTCTTTATGCAGTGCCACGATACCATAGCACTCCAGTGTCTTCAATATTCGTGAAAGATTCGATTTATTTCTTCCTGTCATCTGCTCCAACTCTAAGAGTGAAGAGGGCTTATTATCCAAGATGATCTTTAGTGATTACTCATATCAGGTGCAAATATTCCGTTATGATCGAAAGAAGCGAATGAATAAGAATACTTCTACCTCTCTGATCCCCCTTACACTTACGGCAACCGCACTGAAAACCTCTTCTTTCTCGCTGGTTCACTTATTCTCTTTTGAAATATAGCAAACTTTTCCATCATACCTTCTCTTTCTGACCACTCCTCAACGGATGCAAGATCGACACTGTTTCGCTCTGCAACCCATACCGCCTGCTCAAGGCTCTGAGGGTCATCCCAATGATAGTAAGCCGCCAGTCTATCCTTGATGCAATCAGTAGGCGTGAGCAGCTTCAAGATACCAGTCTCTTTCTCCAGTGTTTCTATTTCATATACCGGTGCATCGCCTACACCCAGTGGGCCCCTTGGAAACTCTATGAAATATTCCGTCTCATCGTGTACGAAGTATCGGTTATGTTCGGTAAAACCCATCTCGAACATCACCTCTTTGATACGTCTATGGCCACCATTGAATCGGTCGATCAGATCGATATCATCCGAAGTGTACCTGCCCTGTGAATAGATCTGTACACAGCAGCCACCGGAGAGAACTGTTTCGATCCCTTTGTCCTCCAATCTGCTGCACACATAAGCTGCCAACTCCTCCATAGTCATCTGTCCTATAGATTTCATAATGGCTTACCTGTTCTACGGGGTCGCTTGCGCCTCATAGTCAACCTCTCCATCTCTTCAGGATTGTAATATTCCCGTGCTTTTTCCAGAAGTGCTTTGAGTTCTTTCAAGAAAGCATAACGGGGATTATAGGTAAACAATCTGGTGCGTCCCACATTTCTGCTGACAAGCACGCCGCCCAGCTCCAGTTTCTCTAACTGCTTCTGTATCGGGTTAAGGCTTGTGCCGTAAAAGTCTGCGATCTCTTTGGCATAGCCCTCGCCATTGGCAAGTATGAATTGCAGTACCCGTTCTCTGTTTTTAGATCCCAATATTGCTTCCAGCATCCTATTACCTTTAACCTATTTAATAGATTTTAATACCTATATTATAGGTTATGTGACCTCTTTTGTCAAGAATGTGGGAATTTCCGCCAAAACCGGGGTATATACTAATGGAGAGATAGTTATCTCTCACTTTTTCTTCCCTCTGCATCCCGCAAACCATCTTCCATTTCACTTGTCTTGCCCTATGCAGAAGAAGAACCCTATCTTATCAAAGGAGGCACTATGCCGTGGAAAGAGATCCTTACAGTTGCAGTGGTTGTCCTGACGACCATTGCCGAGACACTCAACAAAAAGTCGTAAACCCCATCGTCGATGATCCCGTATCATCCTACCCCTCTTCACTGTTGCTCTGGCTGCGACTTCACCTGAAGCTCATTATGCCGGTCAACAATATTTACTACACACCCCAAAGCTTTCCACCCGCTGCGTAGCTAACGCTACCCATCACAATCCAAACATTACAGAGGAGACAACTATGTCTGCAACATTACCACTGACACGCACCCAGCTTTTTGAACAAGCACCGGCACTTTTTACCGAAGAGCCTCACTATGAAGTAAGTGACAAATACCACTTCATCCCCACCATCGATGTCATCACCAAGATTTCATCCTATGGCTGGCATCCCGTCTCCGTACAGGAAGCAGGCGTCAGGGATATCGACAAAGAAGGCTATCAGCGTCACCTTGTCAGGTTTCGACATTTCGACGACCTGCTCAACCCCAAAGAGAACGCTGTAGAACTGCTGCTCTTCAACTCTCACGATAGAACGACAGCCTTTAGTATCTCTGCGGGCATATACAGATTCGTATGTGCCAACGGCCTTGTCATCGCCGACAGCGTATTCGAGTCCTACAAGATTCGCCATATCGGAGACAGAGACGACGACCTCA
>JAOZOG010000398.1 GCA_029933395.1 Sulfurovaceae bacterium
CTCTTCGCTCTGAGCGTTGAACAGGTCGGCGATGATGTTGACACAGCGCATCTCGATCTCGGCAGTCTGTGGATACTCGTCTTTGTCGATCATGTTTTTGTCGAAGGTTTCGCTCATCAGCTGAACCGCTTCGGGTTCCATCCAGGTGGTGACGAACGTGGCGAGGTTGAGGCGGGAGTTCCCATCAAGCATCAGTTCGTCATGCACCAGCTGGTAAGCGTTTCTTGGCGGCATACCTTCGACGGGGAGAGTATATTTCGGAGCCGGCTTCATCAGATCCCGTGCTCCAAATACAGGGCTGAAAACGCGCTCGGACGGTACAATCTCATCCATCTTCTTTTTTTTGTGAATCATATTGGACTCCTTCGGGGCTTTGGATCAGTTTTTACCATTATGACATGATTTTCCATAAACGGCACTCAAAAATTAATTAATATTGTTTTACCCAATGACATGATATGATCGTTTTACGGTAGATCGTATAGACAGGTAGAGCATGAAGAAGAGAATAGAAGGTATCAGCCGTATTGGACCGTTCATTACACAGAAGGTCGAAGAAAGTGCGGACGGGGAACATTATCTGATAAGCAGCTGGAGGCTGCGCCATGGTCTGCATCCGTTGCGCCTCGACGAGAAGGGAAGGGTTCACAGACCATCGGAGCGACTGGCACTGCTTTTCATTGTCCGTCCCGGACTTCTGACATGGTGGGTGGGAACACTCTTCATGATCGGTTCGCTCTTTTTCACGGCAGGCAGTCTTATGATCCTCCTCTGGAGCCAGCGATTCAGTGCCGACACGATCAACCTGACCTACTTTATCGGTTCGATCTTCTTTACCACTGCCGCCTACGGTCAGCTGCTGCAGGCGATCAACGCCAATATTGCCATGCAGGTGGGATGGTCGGCAAAGAAAAAGAACTGGCGCTGGTGGGCGAGGGGTATTCAGAGTGCCGGATTCATGGCGGCGGGAAGTCAGTTCATCGGTACAATATTATTTAATATCAATACATTCGACGCATGGCATGGAGCCGTATCGGCGATAGGAAAGCATCTGTTTATCTGGGCGCCCAACATGATGGGGTCGGTTCTTTTCATGATCTCCTCGTTTTTCGCCTGGATCGAGATCTATCGCGACGATTATATCAGGCCCTTCCGTTCCCTCACATGGTGGGCGGTCTGGTCCAATATTACCGGGTCGATCTTTTTCCAGATTTCAGCTCTCTACGCCTGGATCAGTCCTTTGACGGGAGAGGAAGCGAACGGCCATCTCTCCATCGTCTTTACACTGTTGGGAGCTCTATGTTTCTTCATCGGGGCTTTCATCTCGAATCTGCAGCTGAGAGAGAGTGAGAAGTAGATGGATTCCAACCAAAATTTGTGAGTAGGATAAAAAGATGAGATATCGACTAAGAATTTTTGCCGCATTGGTGACAGGAATATTGGTAACGATGCCGTTGCAGGCGGATGAGACGAAAAAAGATGCCCAGCAGCTCAGCAAAGCGGAGATCGCGAAGATGGCGGCCAACCCGCTCAGTTATCTCTGGATGCTGGCGACGCAGTACGACTATATCCAGATGGACGGGGATGTGGATGGTGCCGACAAACTGAAAATGAACCGTTTCACGATCATGCCCATCATGCCGATGCAGCTGACCGAAAGTACGAAACTCGTTTTCAGACCGTGGCTGCCGCTGTTCGGCGCGAAACTTCCCTACCGTAATATCGACAATCTGAAATACAGCGGTGCGACGCTGGATCCTGCAGATGTCGAAGATCCCGACAATTGGCGTATCACCGGGACCGATTACCACGGAGGTATGGGCGATGTGGGGTTCTGGGCGGCGCTGACGAGCAACGAAGGTGCTTCGCCGCCTTTCGTCTGGGGTGTAGGAGTTACGACGATGTTCGACACCGCCAGTCGTGACCAGTTCGGCACCGGCAAAAATGCGGCGGGGCCGATGGGGGTCGCCTTCTATTTCAGCGATCGCTGGATCGTCGGAGCCATCGCCCAGCAC
>JAOZOG010000399.1 GCA_029933395.1 Sulfurovaceae bacterium
AACTTTTTACAGGTACAAGAGTAGCGTATGGAAGAGAATAGGGCAAACAAATGAGCAAATCGCACGACATCCTTCATTGCTATATTGTTGAAAAGGCAGTATGATGATGCCTGCAAGTGTATGACGAAACTTGCTATAATAATGACAAAAAGGGGCGTTCCTCAATGAATATAAAAAGAAAACTATCCTATCTGATTTTTTTAATACTTCTGGCAAATGAAACTCTGATGGCTGCTAATCATCCATCCGGGCAATGCGTGACATATACTGTTGTCACAGTCGAACAACTCAATATCAGAGACAAGCCCACAAAGCCGAGCAGAGTCATCGGAAAAGCGAATAGAGGTGATAATGTCTGCATCTATGAATTTGAAGGAAAGTGGGGCAGAACAGAGAAGGGGTGGATTAGCAGAAAATATCTCTCCTTGAATTTTGCAAAGAATAATGCACTGCTATCCGATATCGATCACGATGGAAAGAGAGAGCGCCTGGAGTGGCACTGTTTTTCTCATTGTGACGGTTTCTATGGTCTCTACCAGTTGAAACTCTATGACGATGACGGCACACTGCTCTGGAGCGGCCCACGCACGAGAGATTTTCATCCTCTGGCACCCTCTACGGGTGACGGCGATTATATACCCGTCCTATTTGAAGATATAGATGGGGATGGGGACAGTGAGCTGGTCTTTGCAAGTATCGGCAGTGATCCCTCTGTCACCACCTATCACTTCTTCCGATGGAACGGCAAAGGTTTCGTTAAGAGAACGAACAGCAATCGTTCATTGGTGTGGGTCGACGCCAAAAGAGGAGGAAACACGCTTCGCTGGAGTGATCCTGATATCGATGTGAAGATCAAGGGACGCAAGACGATGTGGTGGGCACTCAGTCTGGAAAAGTCCTCCATCGATTCATTGGCGATCGCCGAAATGATCAAAGTAAGATATCCCGACTACGAGATCGTTTCGCAGCCCAGAAAAGCGAAGATCAGATTCACACCAAAAGGGGCAACGATAGTCGGGTGGATCAAATAATGATCACCATCGGGCTACGGTTCGATAGATTTGACATCCATCAAAAGATCACGAATATGATAACCTGTATGTGCCGAGAAGAATACTCCTCTTAGAGTAATCCTGTGATGGTTTCTTGTTAGATTTTTGAATTTTTTAAAATCGTGAATGACCAACTGTATCTCTGAGGCGGTGGTTGTCTCATTAAGAGTATCACCGCCATCATTTGAAATAACGGTAATGGGACTATCAAGTTTGAGTACATAGGCAGTCAGTTTTTGGTCGTGTGCAGGATCATCGCCATATCCCGGAGGGCCATAGTGGAGGACCTTTACGATCCTTCCGCTGATTGTGTAGCTCTCATTGAATGAATAAGCAGTTTTTCGGGTCTGCTTCACTTTTCTTTTTGCCAGGTTGGCATCAGTGACTTTGTCTCCCTCTTCGACTATCCTTACTGGGGAGCTTGAGAGGTCGATCAGTAGATAGCTTGGGTAGTTCTTTTCGCTGCCGTTTCGTGTCAGTCTTACAGTTTTATCGAATGATACCCTGTAGAGTCTGGGCGTGATAGCTTCGATGTGCATAGCATCGAGCTCCTGATGAAAGGAGGGATACTTCTTGAAAAATCTCTTTTTGTCGCGGATACATTGACTGCGTGTAAGCCTGCTGCCATAGTAGGTCAGGGTATCGGCGTAGAGTTGTGAAAGGATATAGGGATCTTTTGTATTGCTGGCACGGTTCCAACTCTCAACCACGCTTATGGCACCAGAATGGGTAGAGGATTGTGCCTGTACCGCAGCTGAGAACAGGAGAAGAATGGAGAGAATGAATTTCATCAAAATCCTTTTATGCTTTTGAAAATTATATCCGGTCTGGATAGATAGTATGAAAACTATCTGATGTAAAAAAAAGGGGAGGTGTAGTAGTGCGTACTACTACACCCCCCCGAAAGATAATATCATATTATCTAGTATCAATAGCACATTGTCCCTTTTTTTCTTA
>JAOZOG010000094.1:0-5063 GCA_029933395.1 Sulfurovaceae bacterium
TGCAGTCTCTCGTAGCGGAGATAGAGCATCGTATCGGCATTGAAAAGGTGACGCCAGTGGAGATAGAGGGCGTCGAAGTCGTTTCCTTCGGGTTCGTGGGCGCGGGTATTGGTCAGTGTCAGCATGATGTCGCTCTCGCCCCATTTGTCGGAGGGGAGATCATAATCGATTTTGAGCATCCATGTTTCGGGTTTGTAGTTGCCCCGCCCATTGGCGATCATCGAGGTGGTATAGACCTTGGAGAGTCCGCCGTATCCCTTGACGATGCCGCTGATACCGAAGTTGCGCGAGTAGTTGAGATTGATCATCCAGTTGGAGGTGTCGAAAGTGGCCTTCAGCGCGATCAGGTCGATATCGTCTCCACCGTTTTTATTGTCGGTCTGGTTGTAGATTCCGCCGTGGCCGCTCTTGAAATACTGAATCCCCAGACAGAAGAAGTGCGACTCGTCCAGAGAGTGCTTGTAATCGGCCTGGGCCATAAAGGTGCTGTAGAGTTCGGGTGCATAGTAGTAGTAGCTCTTGAGCTCGAGTTCGTGGATGCCGCTGTAGTACAGCCCCAGCATCGTGATCCTCTTGCTGCCGATCTCACCGCTGGCGCTCTCGTGGGTGTAACTGCCGGATGTGAAGGAGCGGATTTTGTTGATATGGTAGAGCTGGACCTTGGTGTGGGGCAGGGCTGTTCCCGTGTAGGCGGCTCCCTGGTAACTCCAGGGGACGATGCGGGTTTTGTCTTCGTTCATCATCGGGGTAGAGAGCATCAGGTTACCGGCTTTGAGAATGCGCTGATCCGTGTGCCATGCGAGATAGGCTTCGCTGTTGGCGACGAAGCCCGAAGCGTCATTGTCGTTGTCGAACATATGGGTCGACTCGGGATTTTCACTGGAGCCGACAGGGTTGGAAGTGTGGAAGCGTACCGATCCATAAAAGGGCAGCTTTTTGTTGCTGGTGTATTTGAGATAGCCACCTACTGCAGTGGCGTAACTGTCCGGGCTGGAATCTTTCTCTATCGTATAGTAGATACTCTTGAGCTGCCCCTCCACGAGCCCATCCTCAAATGGTGATCCGATCGTGAGATTCTGATCTGCCGCGAGGAGTCCCGGGAGGAGAAGGGAGAGAGTGAGAAGAGATGCCCTGATTTTCATCCGCTCTTTCCGATCCTAGAAGACGTAATCGATATAGAGACGTGCATCATAGAAGCCGTCGGTTACATTCTCGAAGCTGAAGCCATGGGCCTGCTGATAAGCAGCGAAGTCGTAATCGGTCCGGTAGTCGTCATAGGCGAGTCGGAACTGGATACTCAGGCCATCCATCTGTGTAAAGATACCAAAACCCTGTGTCTTGGTGAAGGAGTAGCGCAGGTCAAACGTCGCTTCCCGTCTGTCTTGTTTGGCATCATACATCCAGAGCTCATCCGGCATATCGTAGTCGGCATAGCGGAAACGGATCACGGTACTGTCAAGGATCCCCAGAGCTCCCAGGTCGAACTGTGCACCGACACCGATCGATTTGGTTCCGGCGAGCTCTGAATCCTGCACCTGGAAGGAGTTGAACATCTGTGGTGTACCCCAGCGGACGAAGAGGGTACCGCCATCATAGGAGTCTTCGTTGTAGCTCACTTCGTTGTAATTGATGAAGAAAAGCATACCATCGGTGGAAGCCTGCGCTTTGAGGCCATAGAACCAGCTGTCGATGTTTCCGGCGACAGCGCTGCCTACATCCTGTTGGTTGGCGTACTGGCCGGCAAAGGTAAGTTTCCAGGCATCGTTGACAGGATAATTGTACTGTCCATAGAGGTAGAGTGTATTGACGAAATCATTGACGTAGTAGTCCCACCCTTCAAAACTCCAATTCTCCTGTTTGTAGATACCACCGAGCATCATCAT
Organism: Sulfurovaceae bacterium; assembly: GCA_029933395.1. Taxonomy (GTDB): domain Bacteria; phylum Campylobacterota; class Campylobacteria; order Campylobacterales; family Sulfurovaceae; genus SZUA-451. The sequence continues at coordinate 1,884 of JAOZOG010000094.1, forward strand.
ATCTTTGCGCTCACCATCATATTTGCCGCTGGTATTGTAGTATGCCGGATCGAAGTCGCCCCGGATTTTCATGCGGCTGCTTGTGTCGATACATTGACCGCTGGCGTCCAGTTCACCACACCCGGTGCTGACACGGGCGGAGCGTACCATCCCCTTGAACTCTTCTGCATTTCTATCTTTTTGCTTCGTGATATAGGCGACATTGAGCCTCAATCCCTCGATTGTCGTGTTTTCGTAGATGGCCCCTTCGTGGGTGAAGGGTGTCATACGGATATTGGAGAGAGAGACGAAGCGATAGTCTGGCATCTCCTGTCGTCCCACTTTGACATTGTTGCCATCTTTTTCGATATGGACGAAGGCTTCACCGAGGACATTGTAGGACTTCTGGCCGTCCGGTGTCTCTTTGAGTCCCCCGAGACCTTCACGGTCGGCCGGATTGTTGCCCAGCGGGTTGGAGGTGTAGAAAGTCGCACCGATCGACGTATAGAAGAGCGGTGCTGTCTCGTAACCGAGGTATCCACCGACCGCCGAGTAGGATTTGACATCGTTTCCGGTAGGCAAGGAGTCCTGATCGATACTATAGAGGCTGCTGTCGCGGTATTGGCCGGAGTAGCGCAGCAATCCCTTGAGTTTGCCCTTCTCGAAAGCCTCTGTGACGCTGTTGGCCGTGTTGTCCTCTTCCTCGTCGTTGATATTGACTGCGAGGGAGTCGCCTGCGAGTACCTGCACCTCTTTTTCCGTGCCACTCTCATTGGCTGCCTTGCTCTTCTCTGCTGCAAATGCAGAGCTTCCCAGCAGCAGAATCATCACTGCCAAACTATATCTGTATCGTATCTTCATTGTTGATCTCCTATGATATCATCAGTATCCAGGCCGTTCCTATGGTCAGGAACACCACGGTATTGACCAGTGTGACTACGCCACCGACTTTGTAGATCTCTCCTGCTTCAAGATAGCCGCTACCGACATAGATGACGTTGGCAGAGGAGCCCTGCGGTGTGATGATGGCATTGAAATTGGTCGCAAAGAGCAGCATCAGCGCCATCAGCTCGGCCGGTACGCCCGCCTCGACGGCAACACCAAGGAAGACAGAGAAGAGTGCCAGCATCTGTGCAGTCTGGGAGACGAAGAAGTAGTGGATCAGAACGTAGGCAACGACCAGCAGTCCATATGCCATCGGCCAGGACATCCCTTCGACCATCACGGCGGCATTGTCACCGATCCATCCCATAAAACCGAATTTGTTGAGATAGACCGACATCGCATAGAGGATCGAGAACCAGACGAGTGTACCCAGGGCTTTTCCTTCACCTGCGAGGTCTTTGATCGTGAAGATATTGGCGAGCATCAGGATGCCCAACCCCAGGAAGGCGACTGCTGTTTTGTTGATCGCAGGGACGAAAGAGGAGGCGACCCAGAGCCCGACCATACCGATGAAGACAGCTGCCATAATCCACTCATTACGATGGACCGGACCCATATGATCCAGTGCATCCTGTGCGATCTGCGGTGCATTCGGTGTCTCTTTGACTTCAGGTGGATAAACCCACATAATCACACGGGGAAGCAGAAAGAAGAGTATCAGGACCGGTACCGAGGCGGCAATCGCCCAGGAGCTGTAGGTGATATTGACACCGAACTCTTTGGCCATCTTGGCGCCGGCAGGGTTGGCTGCCATCGCGGTGAGCCAGAGAGATGAGGAGATCGTGATACCTGCCATCGAGGACATCATCAGATAGGAGCCGAGCTTTTTGCGTGTGCCGTCTGCGACCTTGGAGCCGCTGTCTGCTGCCAGTGCATTGACGATAGGGAAGAGAACACCCGATCGTGCCGTATTGCTCGGGAATGCCGGAGCGATGAACATATCCGCAGCGATGACAGAGTAGGAGAGTCCCAGGCTGGTCTTGCCGAATTTGCGGATGATCAGGAAAGCGATCCTTTTACCCAGACCGGACTTGATCACGCCGCGGGCGATGAGGAAGGCAACGATAATCAGCAGGATCCAGTCTTCGGAAAAGCCGCTGAATGCCTGTTTGGCACTGAGTGTTCCGCTCAAAACGGCGATCGAAACAGCCAGAATGGAGGAGGTGAAGATCGGCATTGCCTTGAGTATAACGGCAAAAATAGCAGAAATGAAAATAGCGAAGAGGTGCCAGGAGGTTTGTGCCGTAAATTCCAGATCCGAAGGGGGCAATTTGGCGACAAATGCTTCAAGCCCCGAGGGTATAGGCATAAACCAGATAATAATACCGAAGATGAAAACAGCTATCTGCAGCAGATGCTGTTTTGACGTCTCTGTTGGATGGTGTGACATAGTTCTTCCCTTTAACAATATTGGATTGGTTAATCATACACTATCAATCCAAAGATGTATTTGAAATATAAGGGCACCTCTAAGTGTATTGAAGGCACAATTATGGAAGTAGAATAGTCTGTTTTGATCCAGAAAATGGAAAGTTGCAGAAAGCTAAAGAAGGATGATGAAATGACAATGATGGAACAAACGAAGAAAATCGGTTTAGGGTTGTTGCTGGCACTGATCGCCTTTGGGGCGATGATCGCATTTTTCAATCTGCAACAGTCTATAATGGTGGCAGCGATCGTTCTGATGGTGGTACTCTGGAGCAATGAGGGACTGCCTCTGGCTGTAGTATCGCTTCTGCCGATCGTTCTCTTTCCTGCTGCAGGTATACTGACGACCAAAGAAACGACAGTCAATTATGCCAATCCCATCATCTATCTCTTTCTGGGTGGTTTCCTCATCGCGATCGCCGTGGAGAAGACCGGACTGCACAAGTGGATCGCCAATAAAATGCTCGGTTTCTTTCCCAGTAGTGTGCGGGGCATCATCTATGCACTGATCATCACGTCAGGCCTGCTGAGCTCTGTCCTCTCCAATACGACGACAACACTGCTGCTGCTTCCTATCGCACTTTTCCTGACTGATGAAGTCAAGGTGAAGATGCGTCTGGCTCTGGGGATCGCCTATGGTGCGAGTATAGGCGGTATACTCACTCCTATCGGTACGCCGCCCAACTTGATTTTGATGGGCCTGATGGAAGAGTTCGGAATGAAGGCGATCCCTTTTGCTCAATGGATGGGAATGGTTGCACCACTTGTATTTGTGATGTTTATAGCTGTCGGCTTCATCTTGGGTCTGGGCCTTGAAGATCATACGAT
>JAOZOG010000094.1:5163-7848 GCA_029933395.1 Sulfurovaceae bacterium
TTTGGTGCCGGCTTCGCTATTGCAGCGGCCTTCACCAAGACAGGAATGGCCAGTGAAATCGCATCGCATCTCATCTCCTTCTCGGGGATCTCGCTGATCCTCTTCCTGCTTGTGATTGCAACGATGGTAACCTTCACGACAGAGATTACCAGCAATACCGCACTGATTTCGATTATGTTGCCGATTCTTTATGAGGTGGCGCAGAAGACCGGTATCGATGCGACATTGATTATGATGGTTGCCACAATCTGTGCCTCCTACGCCTTTATGCTGCCGATTGCGACCCCGCCCAATGCGATTGCGATGAGTTCCGGGGTCGTATCGATCAGGACGATGGCAGCCTATGGTATTATCTTCAATATTCTGGGGATTCTGCTGATTGTTACGATCGCCTTTACGTTCTGGAGAAATATCCTTTAGAAGTGCCCTCAGATTTTTTACAGTTGACGCAGAAAAAGTGCTATAATTCCGCAAAAAAATGAAGGAGTCATTATGATACTGACTACACTGATCGAAACATACCCCTTTCTGGGGGAAAAAGAAGCGGAGTTGAAGCAGGCGGGATTTGGTGATCATACCGATCCTTTCAAGGTCGTTGCGCATTTTATCAAGAAAGGTGATCTTGAGACAGTCAAAGCATTTATCGAAGCAGGCTATGATGTCAACAGCAGCGAATCCGGAGACTTTGGTTCTTCGCTGCTGCATAATGCGATCCGTTACGGTCAGATGGAGATTTTCAACTATCTGATCGACCAGGGGGCGGACATCGACTTCATTGACGCTGTCGGCTGGACCCCGATGATGGAGGCGATCATCGACGGCAAGCCTGAGTTTGGACGGATTCTGGCTCAAAAAGGCGCAGATCAGACCATTGTCAATCAAAAGGGTGCAACTGCCAAAATGCTGGCGATGAAGTTTGGACAGCATGCTTTTCTGGAGTTTCTGGATTAAGTCGATCGGTATCAGTCCAAACTTCTCTGATACCGTCTTGGCAGGGATGCACCGATGATAAAAAAGATACTGATTGTAACGGTTGTTCTCATCGGGCTTTTTCTGCTGTTTGGACAGTATCGTCTCTACCGACTCGAGGGAACCAGTATGAATTACGGCCTCCTCGAAGGGGACAGGGTACTGTGCGACCGGCATATCGATACGATCGAGCGGGGCGATCTGCTGGTAGCAGACCACGAAGAGGAGAGTTCGAAGCAGCTTTTTATCAAGCGTTGTGCCGCACTGCCCGGTGACAGGTTCTTTCAGAAGGAGCGGTCATTTTATCTGCAGATTAACGGGGATTCGCTCAAGACGCAACAGTTTGGCAATGCTTATGATCTGGACTTGGTCTCTACAAAGGAGGGGTACTTCATCAAAGATCCCTATCTGAAATACTATGGTGTGGTACACAACTGGCGACTGGAGGGCCCCGAGGTATTGACAACGATACCGATGACGACAGTCGAGCCCGACCACTACTATCTGCTGGGAGATTACCGGGATAACTCGGAAGACAGCCGTTTCTTTGGCGCAGTTTCCCGTAAACAGATCTATTCGAAAGTAATTTATATCTTAAAAAGGCCGGAGAGCTGGATGAGTCTTTTGAAGATCAAAGAGGCTGATTAAGTTCTTTCGGAACCGGAAGGCTCTGCCTCTGCCTTTATCCGGGGCTGAAGCCGCCGACTCCGAATACCTTTTATCCTATCAAATCACTACATAAATCAAAGCGGTTATGGGTCATCAGGTGTACTTTGCCGTGGACTTCCATCATCTCGTCGAAGATACGCTTGGAGAGGGCAAATCCTACCTCCTGCTCCTTCTCCTCCCCATCCATCGCTGCGAGATTCATCTCGTCGATGATATCTTTGGGTACGGAGATTCCGGGAACTTTGTCGTCGATGAAGTTGGCGGTACGGGCCCGAACGATGGGGAACTGTCCAATAATGAGCTGCGCCTCTTTGGCGGTCTCTCTGATGCTTTGTGCTTTGGCTTCTTCGAAGAGTTCGAGTAGTTCTTTGGCGTTTTCAAGGTCATAGACGGGCTGTGTGATGATGGCACGTGCGCCGTAGTCGAGTTTTTTGACGATGCGTTTTTGCAGGCGGCGCATATCTTTGGCATAAGCATTGCTGACAGCGAAGGGGTAGATCGGTTTTGGGGTGGGATTGAGTGCCTTGTTGCTGTAGTCTACGCCGTTGTTGAGGTGGTAGATGATACTGAGCAGCAGGGTGGAGTCACGTTCGAGCACGCCTTTGACTTCTGGTTGGTCGCTGAACTTGGCGGGGTCTCCGGTGAGCGCGAGGATGCAGCGCAGGTCGAAATCGTTGGCGCCGAGCAGGGTGGACTGGAGTGAGAGTTTGTTCTTGTCGCGCATGCTCATCGTGGCGATGACGACTTTGTCAAAGGTTTGCTGGATCTTGATAGAGGAGAGGACGCCGGACATTTTGAGTTTGGCGAGAGGGTTGTCGGTGACGGTGAAGCCGGTGATCTTGTCCGGGAGTCCGCTTGCTTTGATTTTGTCGATGATGGGGTCGATAGAGGCGCCGTGTGGCGGATTGATCTCGACGGTAATAAAAGGCTGATCGCTGCATAGTGTCTGGCAAAAATGATCGAACATAGGGATACTCTTTTGAATAAATTGGTTATAATCTTAGCGAAAACTTGCAAAGAGCAGCATTTAGATATTTAATAATATTA
>JAOZOG010000095.1:0-5715 GCA_029933395.1 Sulfurovaceae bacterium
TCGACCCCCTGGTCCCAAACCAGGTGCGCTACCAGACTGCGCTACACTCCGTTATCCTAAAAAAGGAATGCAATTATAGTCAAATAGTTACATATTGTCAATAGAAAGTGCCCAAAAAATAAAAAAATAGGCGGATAGAGGCAGTTTAGGATTAAACATGTATAATATATCCATCAATTGGGGGAGTAATTTGTATGGACAGTATCTTCGAGCAACTCAACAGCATCTTGGCATCGGTTTTTTTCTTTGACATCTTTTTTGGGCAGGTGGAGGGGACCACCATGCCCTTCATCGTGGCCTGGCTGATCGCCGGCGGGGTCTATCTGACATTCCGTTTCAGTTTCATCAATGTGAGAATGTTCGGTCATGCCTTCAAGATCATCACCGGGAAATACCGAACGGCAGAGGATATAGGTGAGATCACGCCGTTTCAGTCTCTCGCAACGGCACTCTCTGCCACTGTCGGTCTGGGAAATATTGCCGGTGTGGCTATCGCAATCTCTATCGGAGGTCCCGGGGCAACATTCTGGATGATCCTGGCCGGTTTTTTTGGCATGACGATGAAGTTTACCGAGGTGACACTGGCGCAGATCTATCGGGAAAAAAGACCCGATGGGCGTATCATGGGTGGGGCGATGCAGTATCTCTCCAGAGGATTGGCTGCCAAGGAGCATAAAAAGCTGGGAAAAGTCCTGGCAGTCGTGTTTGCAGTTTTTGCTATCGGTGGTTCACTGGGTGCGGGCAATGCCTTCCAGACGAGTCAGGCATTGGGTTCAACGGCGGACCTCATTCCGTTTTTCAAAGAGTATCCAATCGTCTTTGGGCTTATTATGGCTGTGATCGTCGGCTTCGTCATCATTGGCGGTATCAAGCGTATCGCCCACACGGCTGAAAAGATCGTACCGGCGATGGTATTGATCTATCTGATGGCTTCGTTGTGGATTATTTTGGCCCATGCTGCTCAGATACCGCAGGCTATCGGGACGATCTTCACTGAAGCCTTCGCACCGACAGCAGCTGCCGGAGGGATGATCGGGGTGCTGGTGCAGGGCTTCAAAAGGGCTGCCTTCTCCAGTGAAGCAGGGATCGGATCGGCTGCGATCGTCCACTCTACCGCTGCAGTGAAGTATCCCGTCAGACAGGGGATGGTAGCACTCTATGAGCCCTTCATCGATACGATCGTGATCTGTACGATGACAGCGCTGGTGATCATCATTACCGGTGTCTATGACCCGACCGGTGAGTTTGCGAATCTTGTTGCCTCCCATCAGGGTGCAGCACTGACATCAGCAGCCTATGGTACGGTGATCTCCTGGTTCCCGGTGATTCTTACCTTCTCCGTGATCCTCTTCGCCTTCAGCACGATGATCTCCTGGTCGTACTATGGAGAGCGCTCCTGGACTTATCTGTTTGGTGAAAAGTATACGTTGATCTACAAGCTGATTTTTGTCTCATTTACCGTGATGGCATCTGTCACGAGTGCGAACAATATGCTGAACTTCTCCGACCTGCTGGTGCTGGCGATGGCACTGCCCAATATCATCGGTCTCTATATGATGCAGGATGTTGTCCATACAAATCTGAAATCCTATCTGCACAAATGGCGAGAGGGTGAGCTGGATCGGGAGGCGATATAGAAGCAGAAATTGTCAGCGGGTGTTCTGTCCGGCCGACTAGTTTTTCTTTGGGGTGTCGCTCTTCTCTTTGATGGGGATGAATTTTCCGCAGCCTTTATCCGGGGTGCCACCAAATTTTTTGATCTCTCTGGCAGTACCATTGGTGGCGATCACCTGCCTTTCGCATTCATCTCTTTGTACGCAGACTGCATTGTCGCAGCCGATATCTTCCGCTACTGGCATAAAGACTCCTTAGATAAATTCGACACCTTTGGTGCCCTCTTCAAGTTTTCCGATGATATAGCCATCCGTATTGGCGAGAATGGATTCGGCATCCTCTTCTTCGACGACCCAGACCATACCGACACCCATATTGAAGGCGCGGAACATTTCGTCCTCTTCAACATGTCTGCCCATCAATTCAAAGATAGGCAGAATACGGATATCGGATTTGGTGACGACTGCCTTGATGCCTTCGGGGAGAACACGGGGAAGGTTTTCGACAAGCCCACCCCCTGTGATGTGTGCCAGTGCTTTGATTCCGGATTTGTTGGATTTGAACGCTTTGACATAGATACGTGTCGGTTCCAGCAGGGTGTCAATCAATGGTTTGCCATTGAAACTGTCATCGAGTTTCATTTTCAATGTTTCAAATAGAAGCTTGCGTACGAGCGAGAAGCCGTTGGAGTGGATGCCGGAGCTTGGCAGGGCGATGAGCACCTGTCCGGGACGGACATTGGAGATGGTGTCCATCTCGCTTCGTTCGGCGATCCCCACGGCAAAGCCGGCCAAATCGAAATCATCTTCGCTGTACATTCCCGGCATCTCTGCCGTCTCGCCGCCGACCAGGGCGCACTCGCTGCGTCTGCACCCTTCTGCGATACCTGCTACGACATCTTTGGCGTTGGCCGGTACCAGTTTGCCTGTGGCGTAGTAGTCGAGAAAGAACATCGGGGTGCCGAAGTTGCAGATGAGGTCGTTGACGCACATTGCGACGAGGTCGATACCGACTGTGTCGAGCTTGCCACTTTCGATAGCGAGCTTGAGTTTGGTCCCTACACCATCGGTCGCAGAGAGTATCACCGGCTCTTTGTAGCCTGCAGGCAGGGCATAGGCACCGGCGAAAGAGCCGATGCCGCCGATCACATTGCTGTCAAAAGTCGATTTGACATCACTTTTGATCGCTTCGACGAAATCATTGCCTGCATCGATGTCGACACCGGCGTCTTTATAGGATATGGTAGCCATCAGGACTCTTTCTTGTCAAAATTGCATGGGGGGAGAATCTTGCTCAGCATATAGATAGAGGGGCAGAAGTTGGTAAATGCCCAAATCAGCAGCATGATCATAATGAATAGTTGCAGCAAAAATGCTACTTTGACCATCCCCATCCCTGCTGCCATCATCACAAAGCCCAGCATAATCGCCGTAAGCATCCGTTGTACTCGCTCTACACACATCGATTTCTCCTTGATCCGCTATTGAATGGTGGTATTATAGCAAAAATGCGTTCAAATTATGACGTTTTCAGGTATTCAGCTTTCTGCCCAGTTTCTCTTCGACCGATCCGGTCTTTTTCTCCAGTCTGCCGACAGGTCCCTTGCGGTAGTCGATCTTGATCGCACTGTAGATACGCGAACAATCCTCCTGCAGCTCGGCATATGCCGCCTCGATGACAGCAAAGACTTCACCTACTGTCTCCGCTTCGATGATCGTTCCCATCGGTGTCAATTGATAAGGTAATCCGCTTCGGTCAACAATATCAAGCACCCTGGCGACAAAGGCGCTCTTGCTCTCGGTTTTCTCAGTGGGAAACATTGCGAATTCAACCAGTGCCGACATCGTAATCCTTTTATTTTTTTGACTTGAATCATACATCAAAGGTGGTTTGACTGTGATAAAAAATGGTGTTATTCGCTTCGATTTCTGCTTCTTTCCCGGAGTGCATAAGCAGATGATGCACAAAAGTTACACAAAGCTATGCCATAATAATAGTAATAAAAAAGAAAAGGGTTTGATGATGAAGCGACGAGCGTTTTTGGGCGTATGTGCTATCGCAGGTACCTCAGTACTCATAGCATCCGAACAGAAGCCTTCAAGGGGAGCCTTGTCGAGTGAAACGTATGCGACCATAGCGGCAGTGCAGGGGCATATGTTTCCGGAAGGGAGTGTGATACCCAGCGCGAAAACGTTCCGTGCGACACCCTTTTTGGCCGAGACAATTGTACATCCGACGTATGATAAAGAGATACGAGTCTTTGTTGTCGAGGGTGCAGAAGAGCTGCAGCGCAGAGAGAATCAGAAATTTTTGACATATGGCGTGAAACAAAAAGAAAAAGCCTTACGGGCATACGAAAAGACAGCCTATGGCAGTGGGTGGCTTGACCGTATTATGCTGCTCTCTCTGGAGGGGCTTTTGAGTGATCCAATCTATGGCGGAAACTTCCGTGAGTCTGGCTGGAAGTCACTGCAGACCAGAGGCGGAGAGCCCAGGCCTTCAACGAGGTATATCGCACTATGAGTGAAAAATATGATGCGATCATCATCGGCTCAGGGGCGGCAGGTGGGGCAGTAGCGCATCAACTCTGTCAGGCGGGCTACAAGGTGGCACTGCTGGAAAAAGGGAGGCTGATCGGTAGAGAGGTGTTTTCCAAAGATGAGCTGGCGTACTGCCGCAGGGATATCGTCACGCCCAGTCTCTACGATGAGTATCATACGATCGAGGAGAAGGTGGATGGAGAATGGAAAGAGACACCGACCTATGATTCCGGCTGGAGCTTTTGGAATGGCAATATCGTAGGTGGATCCTCCAATTTGATGAGCGGCATGCTGCATCGTATGCACCCTGACGATTTCCGGCTCTTGAGCAGATATGGTGCGATTGAGGGTGCCAATATCGTCGACTGGCCGATCGCCTATAGTGATATGGAGCCCTACTACACACTGGCCGAAACATTGATCGGTATATCAGGAAAAGCACAAAAGCATCCTTATGAACCTCCCCGTAGTACCCCTGATTTTCCACAGCCCCCTACTGATGAAAACCGGGTTGTCGAACTCATTGACAAAAGTTGTAAAGCATTGGGTGTCACGCCACTGGTGACACCGCGTGCCGTACTCTCCCGGGACAAAGGGGGTCGCCAAGCCTGCTACTACTCCAATTTCTGTGGAAGCTATGGCTGCAGCTCTGGCGCCAAGAGCAGCTCCAGAGAGGCCCTGATCCGACCGGCTCTGGCGACAGGCAACCTGACGCTGCTGACAAATACCTATGTCAAGCGTCTGGAGAGTGGCAAAGAGCGCGTTGCATCGGCGGAAACAGTCAATACGATAACAGGAAAAGAGCAGAGATTGACAGCACGTCTTTTTGTTGTCGCGGCACAGGCGCACGAGAGTGCCAGACTGCTCCTCAACTCTGCCAACCGGTACCATCCTGATGGTTTGGGAAACAGCAGTGGTGAGCTTGGGAAAAATCTGATCTTTTCTGCCGGTGGTTCGGGGCAGGGAGTCCTGCGAAGAAAAAGTCTCAGAGGAATGCCCTTCGAGGCGCTGATGCAGCGTGGGCTCTTTGTAAATCGTTCCGTATTGGACTGGTATGCGATCGAAGACCCAAAAAGAGATAAAACAATCAAGGGTGGTCTGGTAGAGTTTATGTTCGAGCATCAAAACAATATCTCCCGTGCAGCCAAAATCCGCTACAGTGGAGAGAAACTGCAGTGGGGAAAAGTATTGGGCGATAGATTGAAAGAGACATTTACCGAAGAGAAAAGCATCCGGTTCGAAATCTTCAATGACTGGCTGCCGACGGATAACTGCTTTGTCACGGTCGATAAAAGGCGAAAAGACAAGTATGGGATGCCGGTTGGAAAATTACGCATCAGTGCGCATCCCCATGATATGACAGTAGCCTCGGCTATAGCCAAAAAGAGTGAAGCCATCTTGAGAGAGATGGGGGCGGAAGAGGTCTACAGCTCTGTTTCACCTATGCCGCCCCAAAACTTGGTGGCGGGAGGGTGTCGTTTTGGGGATGACCCAAAGCACTCTGTACTCAATAAATATTGCCAATCCCATGATCTGCCCAATCTCTATGTTGCCGATGCCA
>JAOZOG010000095.1:5815-7842 GCA_029933395.1 Sulfurovaceae bacterium
CTCAATAAATATTGCCAATCCCATGATCTGCCCAATCTCTATGTTGCCGATGCCAGCTTTATGCCTACGGGTGGGAGTACGCCCTATACCTGGACGATCTATGCCAATGCATTGCGTATAGCGGATGATATGATAGCACGGCTCAGAGATGGAAATTTCAGATAGATATACCCCGAAAAACTGTATTCCGACCCTCCTTCTAATTTCAGAACAGCTTAAGTATCTATTTAGAATTTGTTAATTCTGGCATGTTAGAATTATAAATACATCAATTTATTTAAGATAAATTTAATTTTTTATAAATTGGGGATAATTATAAGTTTAGGCAATTTTAAGAGTGGGGAGTGAATGAAGCGATTTTATACATTATTATTCAATATAACACTGATTTCATCTCTTGGTGTTGCCAAGTCAGAAAAAATCAATGTCAAACAGAAGGCTGAAAAAAGTGCCAAAGTCAGAAGCAGCAAGCTTGTCGACTATAAGATAAAAAGAGGCGATACACTCTACTCCGTTGCCAAAAGACACCATTCGACCGTTGCGAAGATTATGCTGATCAACGGCATGAAGTCGAGTGAGCATCTCGTGATCGGACAAACACTGAAAGTTCCAACCGAGACTGTCGAGTATGCGAGAACCAACCAGGCGAGCACCCCTCAGGCAGTTGCACCAAAAGTCCCAGGCAAGGATGTGACTGCCGCAGGCAATAAAAAAGTCGCAGCCGTCAATACCCCGGGCCAAACAGCAGAAAAATCTACACCCCCAAAAGTCAAAAAAGCCCCCAAAAGTAAAAAACTTATCCATACGGTTGTCAAAGGAGATACCCTCTCCAAGATCGCCAAGAACAATCATATCACCATTGGCGCCTTGAGAAAAGCGAACAAACTCAAAGTAAAAGACCATATCATCCTGGGACAAAAACTGATTATCCCAAGAGCAAAAAAGTCCAAAAATAAGGTCTCCAAGCCCAGAACCGAAGTTGAGAATACAAAATCAGCAGCAAAGCTTGCGACAGCCAAGAAGGAATCAGCAAGCCAGATAAAAACCTACGAAATCAAAAAAGGCGACTCCCTCTATAGAATCGCTATCAATCATCATACCACTATTGATGCATTGAAGAGAGCCAACAAGATCAAGTCAGAAAAGAGTCTCAAGCTGGGACAACTGCTCACCATTCCCGTTTCTGGATCTATGGCAGGCAGCGCCGAGCCGAAAACGAAAGTGTCAAAAGCAGAACCGAAAAAAGAGATAGAAAAAACAAAAATGGTATCAGCTCCCAAAAGCAGTAAAGACAAGGTGTTGACACACACGGTCAAAAAGGGTGATTCGCTCTACCGAATCGCCAAAAATAACCATATCACTGTCGATGCATTGAAAAAAGCCAATCAGATCAAGTCTGAGAAGAGCCTCAGGCTTGGCCAACTGCTCACTATCCCCACCTCCGCAGTTGAGAGTAAAAAGACAGAGACAAAATTAGCGCAAGCGGAGCCAGGCAAAAGCAAAAAGAAAACGAAAATCGCGTCGGCACAAAAACCCCAAAAAACCAAAATGCTTACCCATACAGTCAAAAAGGGTGACTCACTCTATCTCATCGCCAAAAACAACCATACGACTGTCGATATACTGAAGAAGGCCAACAAGCTCAAGTCAGGAAAGAGCCTCAAGCTCGGCCAATTGATCAATATCCCGGCACCTGTATCAGAGAATAAAAAGAGAGAAATAAAAATAGTGAAGGCAAAATCAAAGCAGAGTAGGGGGAAAGCCAAAGTCGCATCGGCCGAGAAAACCGCGGGCGGCAAAGCACGTACCCATACAGTCAAAAAGGGTGACCTGCTCTATACGATTGCCAAAAACAACCATGTTACCGTTGAAGCACTGAAGAAAGCCAATAAGATCAAATCGGCAAAAAGTCTGAAACCGGGGCAGATACTTACGATCCCCGGAGCTGCCGATAATACTCCGGCAGTCGTAAAGCTGGCAAAAAGTGAAAAGAAAAAAGAATATACGAAGATCGCAAAGGCCAAAAC
>JAOZOG010000400.1 GCA_029933395.1 Sulfurovaceae bacterium
AAAGAGGAAGCTGAAGAGCTCAAAAAGCAGATCGAAGAGGCTGGAGCTTCTTGCGAACTTAAATAATTTTTTATCTGAAGGGTTGACGGTCGCCTTGGCACCGCTTCTCTTCAAAGTATCACTATTCCTGCGGATACAGTGACAAGCTATTAAGGGTTAATATTTACGCTCTTTTCAATAGTTTTTTCGTGTATCCGGATTACCGCGGTAAAGCAAACAAATAAACCACAAATCATAAACCCACTTAAGGTTAGCCTATGTTAAATTCACTACATTCGGGAAATAGACTGCGCGTTGATTTTTCCAAAACACCCAGAGAGATCGAAATCCCCAACCTTTTACAGCTTCAGCAGAAAAGCTATGAAAACTTTTTGATGCTGGGCGAAAAAGATAGACGCAACAGTACGATCGAAAAAGTTTTCAGATCCTCTTTTCCTATCCATGATCAGCAAAACCGTCTGACATTGACCTACAAGAACAGCGAAATCGTCAAGCCCAAATATACGGTCAGAGAGTGTATGGAGAGAGGCTTGACCTACGCTGTCTCTCTCAAGATGAATATCGCATTGACGATTTGGAACCGTGATGAGAAGACAGGTGAGAAGCTCGACCCCAAAGAGATCAAAGAGCAGGCAGTCTTCGTCAGAGATATTCCTCTGATGACCGACCGTACCTCTTTCGTTGTCAATGGTGTCGAGCGTGTTATCGTCAATCAGCTCCACCGAAGCCCCGGTGTCATCTTCAAAGAAGCCGAAGCGACGACGGTCATCAACAAGCTGATCTACTCTGCGCAGATCATCCCAGACAGAGGCTCCTGGCTCTACTTCGAATACGATGCCAAAGATATTCTCTATGCGCGAATCAACAAGAGAAGAAAGATCCCCGTAACGATTCTTTTCAGGGCGCTGGACTACTCCAAAGAAGATATCATCAAACTCTTCTATCCTACCAAAGAGATCAGCCTCAAAGAGAATCGTTTTCTGACGCGTTTCGATCCAAAGGATTTTGCAGGACGTACCGAATATGACGTGAAAGACAAAGACGGCAATGTCATCGTGACAGCAGGAAAAAGGCTGACACGAACCAAAGCGAAGAAGCTGATCGAAGAGGGTCTGGAGTGGGTCGAGTATCCCGTAGAGATACTGATGGATCGCTATCTTGCCAAGCCTGTCATCGATCAGGAGAGTGGAGAGGTTCTTTATGATGTCGTCTCTTCGCTGGATGAAGGCAAACTCAAAAAGATGATCGAGCAGGGGATCGAAACGATCGAAATTGCCAATGACCTTGCCGAAGATACAGACAGCTCGATCATCAAGGCCTTCATTGCCGATCAGGAGAGCCTGAGACTGCTGAAGCAGACAGAAGAGATCGAAGATGAAAACGTCCTTGCGGCGATCCGTGTCTACAAAGTGATGAGACCGGGCGAGCCGGTGACACCGGAAGCAGCCAAAACATTCCTGAGACAGCTCTTCTTTGATCCGGAGCGCTATGATTTGACAAAAGTCGGCCGAATGAAGATGAATCATAAGCTGGGGCTGGATATTCCCGAGTATGTTACTGTGCTGACGGCTGAAGATATCATCCATACCGTGAAGTATCTGATCAAGGTCAAAAATGGTCAAGGGCATATCGATGACCGTGACCACCTGGGAAATAGACGTATCCGTGCGATCGGCGAATTGCTGGGGAATGAACTGCATAATGGTTTGACCAAGATGCAAAAGGCGATCAAAGACAAAATGACGACGATCAGCGGCTCGCTCGATGAATTGATGCCGCATGATCTGGTCAACTCCAAGATGATCACCAATACAATTCTGGAATTCTTCTCGAGTGGTCAGCTGAGTCAGTTTATGGACCAGACCAACCCACTCTCTGAAGTGACACATAAACGTAGACTCTCTGCACTGGGTGAGGGTGGTCTGGTCAAAGAGCGTGCAGGATTTGAAGTGCGTGATGTCCACCCGACCCACTACGGACGTATCTGTCCGATCG
>JAOZOG010000096.1:0-6089 GCA_029933395.1 Sulfurovaceae bacterium
TTAAAAATCAAAAGGCTGATGAATCATCACCCACATATGGACACCTTCGTCACCCATACCGACATCCATTCTGATAGGGAGTTCTGCGGCCATTGCTCGTATTCCGATTCCTGCGTCGTATTTCAAATCGGTCAAGAGGTCAAAATCATACTGATCGTTCACTCTTCCGACTTCAACAAAGGGTACGATCTGGAACCAGTCGATGGCGACAGGGCTGTGCTTTTTTAGGAAATCATCTGTCTTGAAGGGGTTCCAATCGATGATGGCCCGATACTCTGCCGCAGCATAGATTGCAGCCTTATCTGAGAAGCGGCTACTGCTGTATCCCCTCATACGGATAAAGCCTCCGAGTTTCGCTCCCTCCCAGGGTGGTGGACGGTGGGCATCGATACCGGGCAGGATTTCACGACTGTTGTCCCAGCTGGGTGAGTAGGCTGTCCAAAAGTTGAGAGCCAATACATTCTGTTTGGTAAACGAGAGGGTGTCGAGATTGAAATATTTGCTGTATTTGAACTGAATATCGTTCCAGCTTTGCAGATTGTCGCCCCATCCAAAATCATTTGAGTATTGGAGTTGAAAACTGTATCCCCGTGAAGGATTGAGGTCGTAGTCGGTATTGTCATGCAACAGATAGAATCTGAGTCCTGAATCATTCCATTCTGGTGTTTTGTCGGAATCTTTCCAAGCCTCTGTCTCTTTCCAGTTCTCCATTTCGTAATGTTCGTAAAATGTCTTGATGCCCAGTGAGGTTCTGCCTGTCACAAAAGGGGTGCCGTTGCCGAATGATTCCCGTCCTGTTGCAAATCCGTCATGAAGCTCATAGAGGCCGTCAGGGTTATCCAGGCCTTCTCCCATCGGAAGTACATAGTTGAGGGAAATAGTGTAGTAGTTGTCCTGGCTTGTCGTGGTCAGCGCATCATCTTCGCTCGAGTCATTGCTGCCGTCGGTATAGATCGTATCTTTTGGTATATGCATCGTATAGCCCCAGCCTGAAAGATAGAGCCGTTTTGTATAGGGTACTTTGATGTTGGAGTAGGAGAGGAGTCCTCCGCTGAAGTGTGCCGTTTCCGGGACACCGTTGTTTATGACATCCTGCCCGGCACCGTAATAGAGTGTACCGACAAATGTTGTCTGCGGCTGTAGAAGTCCCTGTGCAATCGTCCCGATGCCTCCGGAAAAGCCTGTCATTTCAGTGCTGAAAAAATAGGGGAGGATAATCCAGTCTCCGGTTTTTTCAAAGTCTGGAAGATTGTCCGGATTGCTCTCTTCCGCCTGCAATAAACTGCCCATCAGAAGCAGCATTAGAGATATAGTTTTGATTTTCATGGTATTGATTATACACTCTGTTTTTTAGAGCTGTCCTTAAAGTGTGTTATGTTGCATTCCGCTTGCTGTAAAACTCCTGCCTGAACTGAGCGAAGCGATCTTCGAGTATCGCCTGACGCATCTCCTGCATCAGATTGAGATAGTAGTGAAGATTGTGGATTGTCGCCAGCCTGAAGTAGGTAATCTCTCTTGCCCGGAAGAGGTGGCAGAGATAGGCCCTGGAGTAAGTTTGGCAGACCATACAGCTGCATTCGGGATCGATGGGAAGGGGATCTTCTTTGAAGCGTGCCGCTTTGATGGTGACTTTGCCGAAACTGGTAAAGAGCGTGCCGTTTCGGGCATTTCGGGTCGGCATCACGCAATCGAACATATCGATACCCCGTGAGACATTTTCGACCAGATCTTCCGGTGTTCCCACGCCCATCAGGTAGCGTGGTTTTTCTGTCGGCATAAACTGTGTCGTCCACTCTACGGTATCGTACATATCCTGATTTGCCTCTCCTACACTCAGTCCCCCTATGGCAAAGCCGTCAAAATCCATTGCGCAGAGTTCCCCGGCCGATTTTTCGCGGAAAGCTCTGTCCGTGCCACCCTGAATGATGGCGAAGATAGATTGATCGGTACCGATGCCTCCGGACTGCTTTTTCCTGTGATAGTCGATCGACTGCTGTGCCCACTGTGTCGTTCGCTCTATCGAGGCTCTGATACGCTCCTGTGTGGCAGGCAGGGCTACGAGATCATCGAGTATCATCATAATATCCGACCCCAGGTTGTACTGGATATCGAGAACTTTTTCGGGAGTGAAGTAGTGCTTCGAGCCATCGATATGACTGCGAAAGGTAATGCCCCCCTCATCGATCTTGACATTGTCACTGAGCGAAAATGCCTGAAACCCGCCGCTGTCGGTCAGGAAACTCTTCTTGAACTGTGTGAAACCCTGAAGTTTTCCCAATTTGGCGACAGTCTCATCTCCCGGCCTCAGATAGAGATGATAGGTATTTCCCAGAATGATCTCGGGCCTCAGGAAAGTTTCCAGATCTGTCGCATCGAGTGCCTTGACTGCCCCGACTGTCCCGACAGGCATAAAAACCGGTGTCTGTATCGTGGAGTGCGCAGTCGTAATTGTGCAGGCTCTGGCTTGACCATCCTGTTTATCTATCTGAAATTGCATTGTGCTATAATTCCCCTCTGTATGACCCCGGATAGCGAAGCAAATCCGTATGGAATAGATACACGATTATAGCCACTCCCTACTAAAAGAGTTGAATGAAACATATATTGATCCTTGCAGACGGACCTATCGCCAGAAGCTTTCTCGAATGGGTTGGCAAGACAAGAGTCGCCAACAATCAGTATCAGGCAGTCTGCTACAGAGAAGATGTTCTTCCTGAGAAAATGAGCCGGTCTCTCTCTGTGAGTCATATCGACCCTACCAGTTATGGGAAACTGCTTGGGTTGATGTCCGAAGTCAGATATTCGACAGTTTTTATCGTGATGGATAATGAGGACGATACACTCTACTCATTGCAAAATGTCCGCAAGATCGATCCCAAGATCCCCATTGTTCTACTTGATAAATGGAATATTGTCGATACAGATATGGAAAATCTAACAGTTGTCAACGAAAACCAACTGATTGCTGCTCACCTCTACGACCATTTGCCGAATGTGCCGGTTATTGCCCAGAATGTGGGACTGGGGGAGGGTGAAATCATGGAGATACTGGTTCCTTTCGGCAGTAGCTACTCCTATCGTCATGTTGGATCGATCGCACAACGCAAGTGGAAAATCGCAGCAGTTTACCGCAATAAAAAGCAGATCATCCCTACCAGTGCGACGATGATCTATCCCAACGATACACTTTTGGTATTGGGAAAACCCAGGGTACTTGACGGTATCTACAAGAGTATCAACAGGCGCATCGGGCTTTTCCCGGAACCTTTTGGCCAGAATCTTTATCTCGTACTGGATTTTATGAGAGACAAAGAAAAGGCGTTGATCTATCTCAAAGAGGCGATTTACCTGACAGATCAACTCGAAGAGAAGGCGCTGATCGTCAGGATCGTGAATCCTTCCGATTTCGTACTGATCGATCAGTTGAGAGAGGAGGAGAAGGAGAATGTGACGATTCATGTCTGTTATGACACGGCAGAGGTCAATACACTGATCGAGTACGACATCCAGCTCTATGACATTGGCCTGGTGCTTAACAGTATCGACTCTTTTGAAAAACTGGGCTTGATGGAGCAGCTTTTCGACTTGAAAAAGCTGGTCTACCTCTTTGGGGACAGGTCGCTTTACGACATTTCGGAGAGTGTTGTATTGATCACAGATGAATCCGAGATGGAATCTATCTCATCCACGGTAATCGATTTCTCCGAGAGTCTCAATCTGAAGTTGCATCTCTGTGATTTTGATCCGGAGGGTGACTTCGAAAGCAAGCAGAAAATTATCGAACACTATGAAACACTCTCCCAGATATTCAACTATGAAATTACCATCGACCAGGAGCGTGTCAATCCGGTACGAAAGCTGCACAGCTTTGATGCGATCATCCAACTCTCGGCATTCAACCAGAAGACCAGCAAGCGATCGATTTTTAATTTCGTTTCGACCCGTGTGCAGGATTATCTTCTGACGATAGAAAATCATCCAAAAATTCTCGTCCCAGTCGAAGTTTCAGAAAACTAAAGGGCACCTCTAAAGATATTTAAGTTAAAATAAAGACAATACTTATTCCGCAGGAAGGTCCGCCACTATGATCGTACCCATCGAACTCTTGAATACGAAAACCATCAAATATGACATCACGATCGATTCGCTACCGGATCTGAACTTTGATACCAAAGTCGTCATTGTCACCAATCCTACCGTAGCAGGATATCATCTCGAAGCATTCCTGGAAAAAGTACATGCCAAAGCACTGCATGTCGTGACGGTACCGGATGGCGAACAGTATAAAACTATGGAGACCGTGGAAGAGATCCTCGATCAGCTTTTCATTCACAAGCTCGATCGCAAGTCGCTTTTGATTGCGCTGGGTGGCGGTGTGATCGGGGATATGACGGGCTTTACCGCTTCGATTTACCAAAGAGGCATTGGATTTGTGCAGGTTCCTACAACACTTTTGAGCCAGGTCGATGCGAGTGTCGGAGGGAAAACCGGTGTCAACAACAAGTATGGCAAAAACCTGATCGGCGCTTTCTATCAGCCCAAAGCCGTCTATATCGACCCAGCCTTTCTCCGGACACTTCCCCCTCGTGAATTTGCAGCCGGTGTTGCCGAGATCATCAAAATGGCAGTGATGTTCGATAAAGCATATTTCGATTTTTTGGAGCGCGCAGATCTTGAGGACGAAACAGCACTCAAAGAGGTGATCAAACGAAGTGTCGAGCTTAAAGCGGAAGTCGTCAACCAGGATGAAAAAGAGGCGGGCATCAGAGCCGTTCTCAATTACGGTCATACCTTTGGGCATGTGATTGAGAACGAGACGAACTATACCACTTATCTGCATGGAGAAGCGGTGGCGATCGGTATGGTGATGGCCAACAGATTGGCCGTCAAACTTGGACTTATGAAGGAGGAGGATGCCGGAAAGGTAGCTTCTTTGCTGGAAAAGTTCAATCTTCCTACTGTGTACACGATCAAAGATGTCGATGATTTTTATGAGCACTTTTTTCTTGACAAAAAGAGCGCCGATAACAAAATAAAATTCATTCTTCCCAAGGGGATCGGAGACCATACTGTCCTGCAGGAGATTGATGAAGCGATTGTCAAGAGCGTACTTGCAGAGTTTGGAGAGAAGTGATAATGGTCCGATCGCTTTTTGTATTTTTTTTCTTTGTGGCGCTGTTTTTTCCGCCGGTGCTGTCGGCCGAGCAGAATGAAAGCAGCCAGAGCAGCAGATCGATTCTTGAGAAAAATGTAGAAAAGGGCGTGGGGACACCGAAAGCCTCAATGGAGGTTCCGGGCAACGAAAAATCTATCAACGACCGCAACGACAGCCTGGCGGCAAAGCAGCAGCTCAAAAAAGCAGATAACCGAGATGTTGTCGAACTTCTTCTGCATCGTAAAGAGCAGCTGGATCAGGAGCTCAAAAAGAATAACATCTGGTCCAAAATCTACAGCAACTATCATACCTATCTTTTTTTAAAAGAGGAGCAGAAAAAGCTCAAGGCAAAAATCGGCTTTCTGGAGAAGAGAGGAAACCTAACAGACAAGGAGAAGGAAGAGCTCTCCTTGATGAAAGAGGATGCCAAAACTATCCAGGGCAAACTGCGGCTTCTTGAGGAGTATAAAGAAGATCCTTTCAGAGAGCTGCTGAAGCCTGAACCAGTCGGCGATGTGCCTACCGTAGGAAATCCCATCGAGATCATTACTGCACTCTCATTCAAAAAGAAGATTCTATCTCAGCAGGAGGAGTACAGTGCGCGCTATGCTTCTCTGAGTCATATTGTCGACAAGCTCTATGAAGAGAAAAAGATTCTTGAAGAGTTGATCAGATTTGAAGTAGGTAATGCCGAGTATCACAAGATGCTGGCTGATGTAAACGACAAGCTCAAGACCTACGAACCGATTCTCGAGATTTTCAAAACAACTATCGGTGTCTATACCAAGAAGGTAGACGAAATCAAGCTGAAGCTGCGAAGCGAAATCAGAAAAGAGATAGAAAAAACAGCCACGATCGGTGGGATACTGCTCTTCTTCTTCGCACTCTTTCTTCTGGGAAAATTTCTGGCGCATCGCTATATGTCGAGCAATGA
>JAOZOG010000096.1:6189-7749 GCA_029933395.1 Sulfurovaceae bacterium
TCGATGATGCGGATGACGCTGCACGAAGATGTCACACTGACAACGTATGATGAAAATAGACGATCAGGGAGGATGATCTTCATCCCCAACAACTATATTTTCACTGATATGATCGCCAACTATTCCCATGCCGGGCTCAAGACAGTCTGGGATGGTATCGATTTTGTGATCACGTTCGACTCGGATATCAGCAAAGCGACATCCATTGCCAAAGAGGTGAGCAAGAAGTACTCCAAAGGATATACGGATATCACCAGAAAGCAGCTCAACAAACTTAGAAGCAGCTACAGCATACGCAATACCAATGTAGAGCCCCGCATTCTCTCGTTCATCGAACCCTACGGGATGAAAATCAGTGTCTGGTATCTGACCAATGCCTACGCGACACTGACACTCCGCAGTACGATTTCACATGAAATTATCGAGCGGATACAGGCAGAGAAGCAGGTATTCCTTGCCTATCCGACACAGTCTGTCTATCTGGACAAAGATGTACGAAAACCTCCATTTCCTCCCGGAGAGGGTGATGAGGCAGTGACTTGATGCAAAAAGTTTTTTTCAAAACCTTCGGGTGCAGGACCAATCAGTTCGATACGCAGATTATGATCTCAAAGCTCGATGACTTTGTCCTTGCTTCGGATGAGAAAGAGAGTGATATTATTGTCGTCAACTCCTGTACGGTGACCAATGGGGCTGATGCTTCCGTGCGCAACTATATCAACTCGGTCAAACGTAAAAATCCCGATGCCAGAGTGATACTGGCCGGTTGCGGCTCCCACTCCAAAGGGGATGCCCTCTTTGGTGAAGAGAAGGTCTTCGGTGTGATGGGGCACTCGGAAAAAGAGAGGATCAACGAGATACTCAAGAGGCCGGATCGATTCTACGAGATTGGCGATCTGGAGCATATCGATTCGACGATTGTTGGAGAGTTTGTCGGAAAGAGCCGGGCCTTTATCAAAATCCAGGAGGGGTGTGATTTTCGCTGCTCCTACTGCATCATCCCTTCTGTCAGGGGAAACGCACGCAGTCATGACGAAGCGATGATACTTGCCCAGGTCGAGAAGCTGGCGAGTAACGGCTTTGGCGAATTTATTCTGACGGGCACCAATGTCGGGAGCTATGGCCGCGACAGGGGCAGCTCGATGGCTCAACTCCTGCAGCGTATGAGCCAGATACGTGGTGTCAGACGTATCCGTATCGGCAGTCTCGAGCCGATACAGATCGATGATGCGCTTAAAGAGCTTCTGGGCGAGCCCTGGATGGCACGCCATCTGCATATTGCCCTGCAGCACAGCAGTGACAAAATGCTGGAGCGGATGAATCGGCGCAACCGCTTTGGGACTGATCTCCAGCTTCTCGAGGAGATCGCCTCCAAAGGGTATGCTCTGGGGACAGACTTTATCGTGGGCCATCCCGGCGAGACTGATGCGATATGGAAAGAGGCGATAGAGAATGCCAAAAAGCTGCCCCTGACCCATCTGCATGCCTTCCGGTACTCCAGACGCGATGGTACCGCTTCGGCTGAGATGAAAGATGATGTCAAAGGAGATCTGGCAAAGG
>JAOZOG010000097.1 GCA_029933395.1 Sulfurovaceae bacterium
CGCTCCCACGTCCGTAAGGATCTGCGTAAAGGACTGCAGTGCACCCGGTTTGTCGACCAGTGTGACCATCAGCTTCATCTTGCGCGCCGATTTCATCAAACCTTTTTCAATGATGAGTGAGAGCATCGTGACATCGATGTTCCCACCGCTGAGGACGATCCCCACTTTTGATCCCTTCGGCAGGTCGATCTTGCCGTGCATCAAAGCCGCCACACCGACCGAACCGGCACCTTCGACCAGTACCTTCTGCTTTTCAAGCAGGAAAAGAATGGCCGAAGCGATCTCGTCTTCGCAGACAGACTCGAAACGGTCCACATTCTTCAAGATATACTCCAGCGTGATCGGCGAAGTGTCACGTACCGCAATCCCGTCTGCAATGGTCCTGACCGAGAGTGTATCCAGTGCCTGCCTTGCCTCGTAGGAGTTCTTCATGGCAGGAGCCCCTTCGGCTGAGACCGCAATGACCTTTATGCCGGGTTTCAGCGTCTTGGCGGCTACGGACATTCCGCTTATCAATCCTCCCCCTCCGACAGGAACGATCATGGCATCAAGATCTTCAACCTCTTCAAGCATTTCCAGGCTAATGGTACCCTGGCCTGCCATCACCTCCTCGTCTGTAAAAGGGTGTACGAAGGTATAATCATTCTCTTTCCCGTAAGTGACGGCATAGGCATAGGCTTCATCATAATTGCTTCCGTGAAGAATGACATTGGCACCAAACTCTTTGACCCCCTGAACTTTCGTCAAAGGAGTGGACTCCGGCATAACGATCGTCGCATCGATGCCAAAATATTTGGCAGAGAACGCCACACCCTGCGCATGGTTCCCCGCACTTGCAGCCACCACACCGCCTCTCTCTCTCCGCTCTACAAGAGAGGCGATCCGGTTGAATGCACCCCGCAGCTTGAACGCACCCGTACGCTGAAGATTCTCCTTCTTGAGGTAAACCTCATACCCGCTTATTTCCGAAAGGATAGGTGCATAGGAAAATGGAGTCCTGTGTACCACGCCCCGCACCCGTTCATAGGCTTGTTTTATGCTTGCTAAATCCAACATACTGTTTCCTGAATCGTAAATTGGCGAAATTATACCTAAAAGAAAACAATTTTATCCGTAACGGGACAAATATTCTTCAACCTCTGCGGCTGTACCGCGGAACAGCACCCTTACTGCATTCTTCTCTATCTGATAGTCATACATCGGATCATAGTATTCACTCAGCAGATAGGCGATCCACACTTTGTATCCTTCAAATAAGCCGTTTCTTTTTTGCTCTTTCAAAGCATCCTCGAATATCTCGCAGACTATTTTGTAGCGCTGTCCGCCAAGCCTTTTCTCTATTCTTTTCATCGCTTCATGCATACCATCCGCCCAGGCTTCCAGGTAATCGTCACGATATACTTTCCGGTACTTCTCCTGCGCTTTGAAAACATATTCGTCAAAGGTGATCTCTACCCGCTCTTCTGTCGTCGTCTCCAGTATGACAAGTGGTGCCTTCGAGAGATGTTCCACCAGTGTTTTTGGAAGGTAGAGCCTTCCGACACATTTGCCTTCATCTTCAAAGAGCAGATGCGTAAAGCCTTGCTCAAGTTTTTGTATCAGTGCATAGGCCAGTGCATTTTCAAAATCGATCAATGTAGGCTGCGGAGTAATGTCACGTCCGAAAGAGGAGCCTCTGTGGTTTGCCAGACCTTCAAGGTCTATGGCGTTTTTCAGCCTCTTCAACAGTATGGTCTTTCCCGATCCCGTCCGTCCGCCAAGCACGATGGGTTTGAACTTTCCGACTGACTTCTCGGTCTCCTCGATCAGCCAGTTTCTGAACGCTTTGTATCCGCCCTTGAGCCTTACAATCTCCCGACCGCTCTGAAAGAGCCACTCCTGCGATATCTGCGAACGCTGTCCGCCCCGAAAACAGTAGAGCATTGCATGAGGGTTGGATGTCATGAAATCCAGCCATGCCGCAATACGCTTCTCCTTGATCTCCCCGCTTACCAGTGCATTCCCCAGCTTGACCGCTTCTGCATTCCCCTCTTCTTTGTATCTGATGCCCACGACATGCCGCTCTTCATCATTCATCAGGGGCAGGTTCACCGCATGGGGGAAAGCCCCTTTCGCAAACTCGACCGGTGCCCGGACATCTATGAGCGGTGTGTTGTCCAATACGATCGAACGAAAATCACTGCTTTGGGGAAGCTCCTTCACCTACAAAACCTCGACAAGATACTCTGTCCGTGCTATGGTCTCTCCAATGGGTTCAAGTGTCAATCCGGCGGCTTTGACCACAGCCCCGAACTCCTCCAGCCCGCTCTTTTTGACAATGACAAGAAGCCCGCCGGAAGTCTGGGCATCGCAAAGTATCTCTCTCTGCTGCTGCGTCATCTCGCTGATTTTGTCCCCGTAGCTTGCAAAGTTCTTGCGCGCACCGCCGGGAATGCAGCCTAACTGTCTGTACTTTTCCACCTGGGGCAGCAGCGGTACTTTCTCGAACCAGACCCGTGCACTGATGTCGCTGGCTTCACAGATCTCGCTTAAATGCCCCAGCAGGCCAAAACCCGTCACATCCGTCATAGCGACCACGCTCTCGAGCGGAGCCAGTTCGGCACCGATCTTGTTGAGTGTGGTCATCGCTTCGATCGCCGGGTCAATATGCCCCTCTTCTATTTTTTTCTGCTTCTGTGCCGTGGAAAGTATGCCGATCCCAAGCGGTTTTGTCAGAAATATATAGCACGCTTCTTTGGCACTGTCATTCTGCATCAGGTTGGCATTCTCTACCAGTCCGGTGGCAGCCAGCCCGAAAATGGGCTCCGGAGAATCGATGGAGTGTCCGCCGGCAAGAGGTATGCCGGCATCTTCACAGATAGAACGTCCCCCTTCGATGACTTCTCTGCCAACTTCTGCCGAGAGTTTGTCGATAGGCCACCCAAAAATGGAAATGGCCATCAGCGGTTTGCCGCCCATGGCATAAATATCGCTGAGTGCATTGGTCGCCGCGATCTGGCCGAATATGAAAGGGTCATCAACGATCGGCATGAAGAAGTCGGTGGTAGAGAGGACCGAAGTACCGTTGTCAAGGTCGTATGCTGCCGCATCGTCTTTGTTGGCATTGCCTACCAGCAATTCCGGGTAAACGATATTTTCCCGTGTACTTTGCAGTATCTCTTCGAGCAGCATAGGCGAGATCTTGCATCCACATCCCGCTCCATGGCTGTACTCCGTTAGTTTGACTGATGCCATTTGACAACCTTTGTTTTGATATAATTGGTCAAATTATAGCACTGTGAGTTTAAGATGATACATATTCCCGACTACAACGATCTCGATATAGCACATATCGTATGCGACTACAACGGTACCATTGCCAAAGACGGTATGGTCTTGCCAGAGGTGCTTGTTCTTTTTGAAAGTCTCTGCATGCACTATACGCTTCATGTCATTACTGCCGACACTTTTGGAAGCGTGGCGAAACAGCTTGAAGATGCTCCCGTGACCATCAAGGTACTCTCAAGCGGCGATCATACGCAGGAGAAAGCCGACTATATTACTGCTCTGGGCACGGCACGGTGCGCAGCGTTAGGCAATGGAAACAATGATGCAGCCATGCTTCGGGCCGCTGCACTCGGGGTCGCTGTCTTCGGAGGAGAGGGCTGCGCTACAAAATCATTGCTATCATCAGACATAGTGTGCAAAGATGTCACAGATGCCTTGAGCCTCTTTCTGTACCCCAAACGGCTCATTGCAACCTTAAGGAAATAAGTGTAAAGTTATAGCATCAATATATCGCTTGCAAAATTTGGAACCGATGGCTTCAGCCTCGTTTGATGCGGGACTAAAGTCTCCGATTCCCATTTGAAAAAAGTTATATACTATTGTAAATACAGGAGTACTTATGGAGTGTGAATTTCCTACCGTCAACAGCAACCCGGACGAGATCAGAGAGATCTTTGACAGCGTCAAGACCATTGCGGTCCTCGGGCTCTCTCCCGATCCGATGAAGGCCAGCCACCGTGTCGCCAAATACCTTCAGAATGTCGGGTACAGGATCGTACCGGTCTACCCCAAAGAGGAGACAATCCTGGGAGAGAAGGTTTACCGTTCTCTTGCAGAGATCCCTTTTGAGATCGACATGGTGGACATTTTCAGGAAACCCGCTGCTTTCGATGCCGTTGCCGATGCCTGCATTGCACGCGGTGATGTCAAAGTTTTCTGGGGACAGCTTGGTCTGGTCAACAATGCGGCAGCACAGAAAGCACAGGACGCCGGAATGAAAGTGGTGCAGAACCTCTGTTCCATGGTTGCACACCGGGATATGATGTAGTTATCAACACTTTTCATAGCCGGCAAAAGATCCTTCCAGAGCAAATTTGATCTGGAAGTACTCTATTGTATTACCGTTATCACTGGCCCTTTTAAAGTCTGGTCGGTATTGTCTTTCCATCCCGTTACAGCCGCTGTTTTCTCTCTATACCGTACTGCTTCAGCGTCTCCCTGTCCGTTTTTTCCGCCTCTGCTCTGTTCAGCACTGCTTCTCTCCCGGAATCAAATGTAATGACGATATAGTTTGTACCGCTTTTTTCTATCAGCTTTACCAGTGCATTCAGAGAGGTGACTTTGTGCCCGTTGATCTTGCTTACGATCTCATGGCCAAACGTGTAGTTGGCATTTTCATTGTTGGGTAAAATGGTATTGAGGACGATCATTTCCGTAATGTCCCTATCTATCTTGTGCCGGTTGAGCACCGGATAGAAAAGATTGACGGGCGCATGCGCATACCAGTTCTCTCCCCAGTTTAAAAGGAAGTTGGTGGTTAGCGGCATAAAGGACATCCCTCCGAAAATGTAGTAGCGCGGTTCTTTTTCATGCTCGAATGTAACAATGGACCTTCTCGCTTTCAGCGGAAAAGAGACGTTCATCTCTTTTTTGTCACGCATGATCTTCATACGGAGGCTGTCGCCTACCTGGTGTTTGCGTATCAGGTAGCTGGAGGAGACCCTGTTGTTCCCCTCGATCTTGACCGTATTGTCCCCGGCGACATCGATACCGTCAATTTCCAGCACGGCATCTCCTTTTTTGAGTATGCCGTCTGCCGAAGAATCTTTTTCTATGTACTGTACCAGTACGCCGTCTTCTGTTTTCAGTCCGTAGTAGGCTCGCATATGTTCATTTTCTATATTCTGGATCCTGGTCCCGTCATCGGGGTATCCGTCGTAGGTACCGTCCTCTATATCTTTCAGAAAGTGCTCGATGACAGGTACCGGAACAAGGTAGCCTATGCCGCTGGCGCCGGAGAGCGCCTGAATGGCGATACCGACAATATTCCCCTCTTTGTCAAATGCCGGCCCGCCGCTGTTACCGTGGTTGATCGCGGCATCTATCTGAACGGTAAGGTTGTCCATATAGCTGTGTGCATAGACGGTCTGTTCTATCCTGGAGACGATCCCTTTTGTCGTCGAGATCTCATCGCCTCCCATCGGGTAGCCGTAAACCACTACGCCATCCTGTCTGTAGGGAAGCTTCCCGAAGGGCTGAGGCGCGGTACCGGCATAAAAGTGTTCATCTTCCACTTCGAGTAGGGCAAGGTCCGCTTCATGGGCGATCCACTTGACTTTGGCAATATGTTTTTTTGCCTCATTCCCTTTTTTGACCTGCAGGAAAGCGGCATTGCTGACCACATGGGCGGCCGTAAGGATCTGCCTGCCCTCTATGATGACCCCCGTACCGCTCGCAGAGTACTTATGACCCTTCTGCCAGGGCCTGTAGTAGTCGGGCTTGACTGCCGTAGTGTAGATCTTCACTACCGATGCACTGATCTCTTTTATCTGTTCTTTCGTATGGAAAGGCGATGCCAGCATCATTACGGGTACTATGAGCAGCAGTATTCTCTTTTTCATTTGAATTTTCCTGCATTCGCTTTCAACTGTTTTATCTTCTCTTCGAGTGCCTGCTCTTCCTGTTTCTTTTTTGCTTTGTAGTACTCTTCGGTAGCACTGTCGATGATCTTGCGTTTGGCATCGGCGACGGTGGCAATGGCTTTGGGTGTGTTTTTGACGGCACAGACCGTACCGTCAAATCCGAGTTTGAGCAGGTTTTTACCCATACCAAAAATAGTTCCGGCCACATCCAGTTTTGTGGTGTTTTTATCGGTAGCGGTCTCAAGACATTCGCCTATGCTCCCCATAAGGTCGCCAAAGTCATCTTTAAGGATCTCGCAGTCGCTTCTTCCTATATTGCAATCAAAATCCTCTAAATAAGGGCTGTTTCTCCAGTCACTTTTTTTGGTTTTCATTTTTTACTCTCCTTTTTTCAGTTTGAAAATGGTTATGTGATACTTGTCTGCAAGCACCTCAAGCCGTTTTAGATGGCGGCGGTCTTTTTTGCTCTTGTCTACTATGAGCCCCACTGCGGGTTTTTTGCCCGTCATCTGGGCGTAGTAGAGCGACTGTCCTACGCTCTCGGCCCATTTTTTGGCAAAGTCCACCTCTATGGCATACGCGTCAGTCAGGCAGTCTATGCGGGTTCTGTCAAGCAGGCTCTGTTCCGTCACGCCGTCGAGTTTGTCGCAGAGTCTGGTCTGGTAGTACTTTTCGTTGTGTTTGACCTGCTCTCCGCATCCGCTCAGCAGAAGCAAGAGTGCGGCAAGGGCAGAAAGGCAGACTTTTTTCATGCTGTTTTCCTGTACTTTTCAACGATCATCTCAGTGCGGCTTTGAAGCTTCTCTTTTGCCATGAGCTGTTCTCGTTTTACATCGAGTGATACATTTTTATCAAAGGGTAGAGTGCTTTGTTGTGAGATCTTTCGCAACTGATAGGCTATAAGTCCAAGCAGCCAAAAGAGTAAGATCCATTTTGTACCAACCAGCAGATACCTCTCTCCACTTTCTGCCATACCTGTAAGGTCAGAGAAAATGAGCGAGATCATTATCATCATGACTATAGATGCAAGTAGTATCAGCAGTCTGCGTCTGTTTTTACGGTAGAGGTTGAGCAGCAGGTAATATTTGGCAAGTTTGAGCATGGTCAGGCTCCTAAAAGTGTGGAAAGCAAAAGTGCCAGCACGGCACCGGTGGCAAACCCTTTGATGCCGTTTCGTTTCTCTTCGACCCTTGCGGCGACAAGGGTTTCTACCTCTGCATCGGTGAGGGTATCGATGTCGATACCGCGCTCTTCAATCACTGCTTTAACCTCTTCGTAAGCACTTTCTCTCAGAAGCGCATCGAGGCTTTTTTTGCCTTCGTCCAGCAGGTTTACGGCTGTTTGTGTCAGTGTGCTTTGCATGTTATATTCCTCCCATCAATATACCTGTCACTAAACCAAAGGTAGTAGCAGCAATAATTTTTTTGCTGTCGTGTTCGAGTATGCGTATTTCGTCTGCTACGAGTTCTTCAAACTCCGAGTCTCTGAGGTTATGGTGGTCAATGCCCTGTTTTGCCAGTTTCTTGATGATGTTGTTTCTGGCGATCTTTTCTATTTCGTGGTGTAGGGTGGTTTTTGCTTGATCAATGAGTACCATTTCCATCTCTCCTTTTTTTAAGATGCCACATTATGATATGTACAATGGTCATATCTTGTCTATTTTAAATAAGTTTTTAGAGAATGGAACATGCAATAGAAGATTTTTAGTTAAATTTCTATTCAATTATGAAAGTAAGATGCTACAATAATGAAAATATTAAATAAATTATTTTTGAAAATTTTGGAGTAATCAGTTAAAGGAGGACTCCCATCAAAACTCATAAAATTAAAGAATTTG
>JAOZOG010000401.1:0-1369 GCA_029933395.1 Sulfurovaceae bacterium
GAGCCTGGAGCCCGAACGATGTACTCAAAGAGCATATTTTTTTCGACTCTTCTTTCAAAAAGCCGGAGTACGACGACTCCCTTGCGCTATGGGAAAAATATCTGAAAGAGATCGACCCTTCGCTGGCCGAAGATGCTGCATCGAAGATGGCACGGATGTTGCGATTCGGTGAAGATGAGATTGCTCAGACTGCGCACCTGCTGAAGGCACGGCAGTTTTCCGGAGAGCCGATAGATGTCAAAACGGTCTATGAGATATGCAGGAAGAGGGTTTCTGATGAATTGAATCATTTGGCACAGCCAATAAAATCGGATAATACGCTTCATGATATCGTCCTTCCGAAAGAACAGACGGATCAACTCAAAAATCTTATTTCGCATTACAATCACCAGCGCCAGGTATTTGAAACGTGGGGCTTTAAGAAGTTTTTTCAAAGCCAGGGGATCGGGGTACTCTTCACCGGTCCTCCGGGAACCGGTAAAACGATGGCAGCCTCTATTTTGGCAAACGAGATGGGCCTTGATCTCTATCGCATCGAACTCTCGCAGATCGTCAGCAAATATGTCGGCGAGACAGAAAAGAATCTCTCAAAGATCTTCGAAGCAGCGGAGGGAAGCGGCGTAATGCTCTTTTTCGACGAAGCGGACGCGGTTTTCGGGAAAAGAACCGAAGTAAAAGATGCCCATGACAGGTACGCCAATATCGAAGTGAGCTACCTGCTGCAAAGAATCGAAGAGTATGACGGTCCGGTCATTCTCGCCACTAACTACAAGAGAAATATTGATGATGCCTTTGTCAGGCGTCTTCGTTTTATCGTGGAATTTCCATTTCCGGATGAAGCGATGAGGGAGATGATTTGGAGGAAGGTCTTTCCGGCAAAAGCGCCTCTCCAAAAAGATATTGACTTCGCTTTTTTGGCGAAAAATTTCAGGCTGTCCGGTGCCAATATCAGAAATATCGCGCTCTTTTCGGCATTCTACGCTGCCGAAAAAAGGGGATCCATAACGATGAAACAGATCATCATGAGCATAAAAAAAGAGCTTCAAAAATCTGGAAAAACCTACAAGCCTTCTGACTTTGGAGTCTATCGGAATCTTGACTGAATCTATGTGTCGCAACCGATAAATTCCATTTGTAAATCCTCTATCTGGCCAAATTCTTTAACAGATATCAACAGCGAAGCGAATTGTTTCTTGATTAAGTGGAGGATAAGGTGCATCGGATTACTATGAATTATGATTAATTTTATAGATGAAGCTATTAAAGATTTTTTATTAACAGAAGCCTCACTTAGCGATACAGATGTAAGTTTCGTTATTCCCTCAAATGAGTGGAGCAGTAGTGTGGATAAAACGACCGTCAATCTCTA
>JAOZOG010000401.1:1379-1975 GCA_029933395.1 Sulfurovaceae bacterium
GAGTCCGGAGAAGAAACCACCCGTCAGAATCGACCTTTTTTACATGACCACGGCTTACAGTACAAAAAACGGCAATGCCGGGATCCTGGAAGAGCACTATCTGCTCGGTGCCATCCTGGCAGCTGTTTACAGCCACGCTTTCATACCGGAAGATCCCTACCTCACGGATAACCTTCCGCCCGGCATGCCGGTACCGAAAATTCCCATTGAGTCGGTACATCCGAAGTTTCTGGATGAACAGGGCGGTTTCCAGGTCTGGAGTGCCGTCGACCAGTTTCTCAAACCGGCCGTCTATCTGAAAGTGACCATTCCGATCCAACTGCAGCAAAAAGTGGAAAAAGAGGCGGTGTTGGCGAAAATCATGAAATATGAGACCCCCCAGCCCGAGATCTTCGTCCAGATGGGAGGGATCGTGACAGACAATGCTTCCGACCCCTCTGTGATTTTCGGTGCCGAGGTGAAACTTCTCGATTTGGACGGAAAGGTCGTCGACACGAAGCGCACAGGCTCGGACGGAAACTTTTTGTTTAAAGATGTCGCAGACGGAAAATACTCTCTTTTGGTCGTCGCTGCCGGTTACCACGAAAAAAGTGTCG
>JAOZOG010000402.1 GCA_029933395.1 Sulfurovaceae bacterium
GGGCGTGCCTGTACCATATAGAGCTCTCCGTCACTGCCGTCTTTGGCCCACTCCATATCCATCGGTTTGTGGAAGCCGGCTTTCTGCGAATAGTGGTTTTCGACCTTGATCGCATAATCGGCCAGTACCATCACCTCTTCATCCGTGATGCAGAACTGCTTCTGTTCCGCTTCTGTTGTCGGGATATTTTTGGTGTATTCGACGGCCATATTGCTGACATTGGCCTCTTTGGTGAAGATCATCTTGAGTGCTTTACTGCCAAGGCGGCGCTTGAGAACAGCACGATGCCCTTTGGTGAAGGTTGGCTTGTGTACGTAGAAACTATCAGGATCGATCGAGCCGAGGACGACATTTTCTCCCAGTCCCCAGGCGGCGTTGATGAAGACGACATCTTTGAAGCCGGTTTCGGTATCGAGACTGAACATCACGCCGCTGGCGCCGATATCGCTGCGTACCATCTTCATGACGACAGCAGAGAGATAGACTTTGTAGTAGTCGAAACCGTTATCATATTTGTAGTGCAGGGAGCGGTCGGTGAAGTTGGAGGCGAGACAGCGCATATAGGCGTCGAGCAGCTCCTCTTCGTTTTGGATATGGAGATAGGTTTCGTTCTGTCCGGCGAAGGAGGCTTCGGGGGAATCCTCTGCCGTCGCCGAGGAGCGTACCGCTACGGAGAGATCCTCGCCGTACTCCTCTTTCAATTTGGCATAGTTGGAGAGGATCTCATTTTTGAGATCTTCGGGAAGTTCACAGTGGTAGACGATATCACGGCAGGCTGCTCCGCGCTTCTGCAGATCTTTGACATCGTTGACATCCATCGTGTCCAATTGCGCATGCAGCTTTTTCCAGGCATCGTTATGGTCTAGAATTGCCCGATAGGCAGTCGCCGTAATGGCGAAGCCGTTGGGTACGCGCACGCCCTCCGATGTGAGATTGCGATACATTTCGCCCAGAGAGGCATTTTTGCCGCCTACCTCTGCCACATCTTCGATACCGATCTCGTTGAACCATTTGATATATGCCATACTCACGCTCCTTTATACTCTGCTGTTATCCTGCCCTGAGGCACTATATTTCCGGAGGATCCTGAAGCTGCTGTTCTTCTTGAGAGAGCCTCTTTGCTGTATTATACCCCAAAGCGGCGGAGCGAATCTATTTTGTTGCCTCTTTCTCTACCTTCTCCTCAGAGGCTTTGGACTCTTTTTTGGCTGCATTGGAGCTCTTGACCTCATCTTTTCTGGTTTCATCGACAAGTGAGCTGAATGATTTTTTCAGTTTCTCATAGAGTTTTTCGACAATATTTTCACCCTCCATCTCTTTTTCGATCGCATCGATTTGTTCGTTCAGCGCCTTATACTCCTCGGAATGCTTGTCGGTATAGCCCAGAAGCATCGCTTTTTTCAGTTCGGACTTGGCTGCTTCGAGCAGGGCTTTCGCCTCCTCTTTTTTTGCTTTGTCCAGCTTGGAAGCATTTTCGATGAGCAGTTGTGCTTCCAGAAGTGGGATTGGCATCAGGACGCCGACGGATACGATGGTGCTGAGTCCCTCCACGAGTGTTTTCAGTGCAGCCTCCTTGTCGCCCTTCTCGGCCAGCTCCTGCGCCTTTTTGGTTGCGACCGGATAGAGATCCATAGGGATATACTGAGTGACGGTGATGATATCATCCTCCATCGGTGCGAGAATCATCCTCGCTCTCTGGAGCTGGTGCTTCTCGAGTGCCTCTTTTGCCAGTGCCGTAGCGGCTTCGATCTCTTCGGGTGTACTTGCGAGTTCTTTGACCTTGATCTCGCTGGCGATAGGGACCAGTTTAAGCTCCGGATTGGCTTTGAGCGCCGTATCGAATGCTTTGGTCGCGTCGGCAAGCTCTTTTTTAGCTCCCTCCAGATCATCCTTCTGCAGTGCTTTGATCGCGGCAAAAGTTTTATTCATTCCGTCCAGTACTTCCTGGGAGCCCGGCTTCAG
>JAOZOG010000403.1 GCA_029933395.1 Sulfurovaceae bacterium
CACTCCATATTCCTTCGGAGCCAATCCGTACAGCTATCCATTATCGTTCTCCTTTATTTGTTTGCGTCTTTTGTCCCATTCGTCGAAATCGAATGTTTCGTCTATCAGAGATTCATATTCCGATATCGTTTCATCCTTCGGTTCTCCGAATCTGCGGAACCAGTCCCATTGAAGCCTTGAGGCCTCTTTTCCAAGAGCATTCGCTCCTGTGCTCAAATAGACATACGGATTGATTCTATACACTCCCTGCGCTTCTTTCGCTATGAAGCCTATATCCTTGAGCCTTTTGGTAAATTCGGCTATCTTCTGCCTGCTGGTTCCGAGTTCTTTCGCTACCTTCGACTGGTTCCACAATACAAGATTCTGGCTGTCAGCCATATCCATAAATTTGTTGAGTATTTTCACATCGAGATTCGAATGAAGTACTCTCTCTTGGAACCAGGCATAGGCCTGTATCCATAATTTCACATTAAGCCTCCGTAGGGTATAGTTCCTTATAGGCTTTTCGATAACTCCCTTCAGGTCGGCGATTTCTCCGGTCTGCCGATTCATCACAACGAAGGGAGTATCGTATCTCTCTTTCCACTCCATTCATTTTCCTGTAAACTGATAAG
This sequence comes from Sulfurovaceae bacterium, assembly GCA_029933395.1. Taxonomy (GTDB): domain Bacteria; phylum Campylobacterota; class Campylobacteria; order Campylobacterales; family Sulfurovaceae; genus SZUA-451. Next base: position 615 of record JAOZOG010000403.1, read on the forward strand.
ATAAGTGTCAATCCCCAGATGACACATTGTTATTATGTCAGTTTACACCTTAAAACCTGCTTCAGCCCCTGAATTCAGGGAGCCATTCGGCTTTTTACATTTACCCGGTTATATATTAGGGGTATCTCTACAGTAAATGTCTACCTTTTTCCCCTCACTTCTATCTCGAGCATTGCTTCACTGAGTCCTTCTTCATACTGACTTGGCTCCAGAATGATTTTATTCTTGTCATCGTCTTTTACATAGCCAAGGTCTGTCAATGCATCTTCGATGACTTTATATAGCGGAGCCGGATTCAAGGCATCCAGCTTTCTTTTGTTTTGTCGGATAATCTTGAATCTCAGCTCAAGCCATTCATATTTTTCTTCTTTGTTTTCTTCGAGGAACCACCCGTGCAGTGCTGCTTTGAGAGAATTTTTTATCTTGCTTTTTTCAGGCCAATATAGAGATGACCAGTTATTCATTGTTACGAGCTGTCTTTTGAATCTTCCGGAACCAACCTTCGGATACGGTATTCTCATCTTCAGCACTGGTTCCATATCAGAATCCCCAGCTCGCTACGACCGTTTCGTCTTTCGGCTGATATCTCGGACAGACGTTCTTGAAGTCACAGTAGATGGTACACCGTACCGGTATCGTCTTTCCTCCTACCCGTCTCGGCCAGGTATCGGTACATCTCTCCGGCGTGGTTCCGCTCTCGATGTGGTTCATCAGCTCGAATACCTGCCTGGCGAATTTCTCCTCGAGAATCTCGTTCGCTATCTTCGGTACGTCGACGATCTGAAGCACCGGTATCTCTTCGGCTCTCTTGAAATCGAATCCCGCATCCGGAGACAATGCCGCCACCTTGATGTCGTAATCGATACCCGATTCCTTCTCCATCATATACCGGTAGGCGTTCAGCTGCCAGGCATACGGATCGTCCGCTCCCTGCTCCTTCAGCTTCGTTACACGGTATTTCTTGATGACTTTGACATCGTAGATGACGTGGTTCCAGTGGTCGACGATATCCGCCGTTCCCGTCAGCTTCCAGCCGTTCGGCATATCCGCTTCGAGCTCCACTTCGGAACCAATCTTCCTGTTCTCTTCCAGCAGGCATTCCAGGCCTTTGTGGACGAGCGTTCCGATCGTCGCCATCGTGATCTTCTCCGACGGCATCACACCGTAACGGTGTCGAAGATAGATGCGCAGGATGTCGTCGTCCAGCTGGGAAGCGGAGAGAGCCATTCTCCCAGCTTCCTTGTCTCCTCCGTATTGCGTCCCTTCCAGGATGAATCGTTCGAGGTTCATCTTACCAGCCTGACAGCGCTTTCTTCGCCTCTTCCGTCAGCTCCTTCTTC
>JAOZOG010000404.1 GCA_029933395.1 Sulfurovaceae bacterium
ATCGGCTTAAGGTTTCAGCTTCATCCAGAAATATTTTCCCAATTTAACTACACTCCCGACTTCACCCATCAACACCAAACAACAGCCCTCTACACGGACTTCATCCAAAAAAGTAGGCACTACAACAGATAGGCTTTTCTATGCATCTTCACTCCCATCAACTTGTAGATCTTTTCAGCCTCGATACTGACACTCGAGGGCAGTGCGAATCTCTTGTCGTTTCTTGTATCGTAAAGGATACTCTCCTGTACACCAAGCAGGGCTTTCCGTATCCTTTGTGGTGATAGCTTCTTATATTGTAGCCTTACCCTGTGCTCGAGATGCCTTAGCAGCGTATAAGCCATAAAGGAGATGGCAAGATGGGCTTTGACTCTGCTTTCTTTGTAGTGATAGACAGGTCTTACTCTCAGGTCGTGCTTGGTGATCCTGAAAGATTCTTCAACCTGCCAGAGATTGGCATAGTGTGCGATAAGCGCTTCATCGCTGAGTTCATCGTTGTTGGTGACGATACCTTTGAGTCCGTCCCAAAGGGCATCCTCTTCCATCTTCTCTTCATCGAGCTCGATGGCCACCTTGCAGCTTTTGGCATCCTTGTCCGTATCGTCCTTTCGAAGGCGAAGATATTTCCTGTAGCCCTGATTGGAGAGATGACCTTTGAGAGACTTCGATTTTTCAAGTCTTCTTTTCAATTTCTCGATACCTTTCTCTCTTTCGTATCTGTCCTTTCGGGCTCTTTTGGGAGAATACGATACCAGAAGCTTTTTGCCTTCGTATTCGAAAGTGGCTACACTGATATCCTTATTGATGATCTCTTTGTAGTTCTCCGGGTTTAGAATCTTCTCCTTGATGGATGTGGGCATATTCTTGATTCTCGCTCCCACGATATAGCTTATCTCGTGTTCATCGAGTGTTTCGAGTTCTTCGAGATTGTCTCTGTTGAACATTCCTGCATCGGCGACATAGACCACTTTGTTCAAGTCGTAATGTTTTTTGACCTCTTCGAGGGTGGGAATGAGCGTGTGTCCATCGAAGGTATCCCCGCTGAAGGCTTTGTAGCCTACGGGCAATCCCTCTTCGGTGACCATCAGTGCCAGGACGACTTGCGGCTGCTTGAACTTGCCGTCTTTGGAGTAACCGTTTTTTCTGAATGCATCTTCGTTAAAACTTTCGAAATAGAGGGTTGTCGCATCGAAGTAGATGAGATCTATCTTCTCTTTGAAGAGTGTTTTGGTTTTCTCGTAGACGCGCTTGTTGAGTTTGAGAATCTCTTTGTCTCCTATTTTGTCCATCATACGGTAGACCAGGTTCAAATCGAGATGGACCGCGAAGTTCTCTTCGAGGGTGAGTACGCTGCCTCTTTTACTCTGCGGGTTGGCCACTCTTGCAAGGACGATCTCCCTGAGGGCCTGAATACTTCTTTTGTTTCTTGCGGGATTGGCGATGATCCTGCCAAAGCCCAGTTCATCGTAGAGTTTGCCGTAGATATCGTGTATCCCTCTAATGACTCTTTTTTCTTCTTCGATATCGAGCAGATTGACATCGAAGCTTTCTCTTGGGATAGTGGAGACAGTCCTTCTGTCTGCGGGGAGTGTAGCAGGTGCAGGATCTTTAAACAGGGGCAGCTGGCCCGATTGTTCCATAGCGCATTTGACCGACTCTGCGAGCGCTTTGAGAGATTCGAGCTCCTCTCCCTCCATCGCCGTTCCCATATGTTTGACGATCTTCTGTTTGACCTTGCCGCTTTCTCTCCTGGATTCGACGATCTGAACGGAACGCTTTGGAGAGTTCCTGCTTTTTTTGATTCTAATGAACATAGGGGTATTGTAGCATAAGAAATGGCTAATGTCAATTGAATATAATAATTAGGCACTACACTTTTCGGGTTGAATGTCTATGCCCTGAATAGAGGGGTTTGGGCGGGGTTGGTGTAGTGGGGATGAGTGAAGTCGGGAA
>JAOZOG010000405.1 GCA_029933395.1 Sulfurovaceae bacterium
CGCATCGTCGTGCGGAGTTACAAACAACAAGCAGTTGTTGTTTGCTTAACACTCCTCCAGTTCAGCATGACAATGGCACACTTCGTGTGATTGATAACTAATTGCTTACGCGTAGGGTCGGTTTACCGACCAAATATTACGCTTTCTCCCAGACAGTACCCTCAGCCGTATCCATAATGGAGATCCCCATTTCTATGAGTTCATCACGAATGGCATCGGAAGTAGCGAAGTCCTTTTCTTTTTTGGCTTCTGTACGTTTTTGGAGCAGTTCTTCTATCTTGTTTTTGAGGGATTCATCGACGCCTATCTGAAAGTAGGAAAAGGGTTCTTTGCCTCCGAAACCAAGCAGGGTATCGATAAATTCAATGTTGGCGAGGGTCTCTTTTTTGAGTGCCTTGTCTTTGTGATTGGCATCGAGTTTCTCGTTGGTATCGGCGATCATCTCATCGATGACGGAGAGGGCTATGGAGATATTGAGATCATCGGACATGGCATCGAGCAGGGCTTTTTTAAGATCTCTGTTGACTGCTGACCCCTTTCCGGGGCTTACCCGTTTTTTAAGCCGGTAGAGCTTATCGAGTCTTTTTTTGGCGGTCTGCAGGTCCTCTTCATTGAAATTGAAATCGTTCCTGTAGTGTACGGAGTTGAGGTAGTAGCGCAGTACTTCTCCGTCATAGACCTTGAGTGCGTCCTTGAGGAAGAAAGAGTTGCCCAGCGATTTGCTCATCTTCTCGCCGTCTATCTGAACGAAACCGTTGTGCATCCAGTATTTGGCCAGTTCATGCCCTGTGGCACATCGGCTCTGTGCCGCTTCGTTCTCATGATGGGGGAAGAGCAGATCAGCACCGCCGCCGTGGATGTCTATGGTGTACTGGTCATTGCCTTTGAAGTACTTCTCTATCATGGCGGAACATTCGATGTGCCAACCCGGACGTCCTGAGGAGAAAGGTGCATCGAAACAGATATCATCTTCTCCCTTGCAGGCTTTCCAGAGGGCGAAATCCTTGGGGTTTCGTTTTTCGCTGCTGTGTCCGACACGGCTTTGGGTATCGTCGTCCGTGACCTTATGGGAGATATCGCCGTAGTGGCTGTCTTTGGATGTATCGAAATAGACATCGCCGTTGGAGACGACATAGGCGAAACCTTTATCAATAAGGGTCTGGACCATCTGTTCAATGGCTTCGAGTGATTCGGTGGCCTTTGGTTCGATATCAGCCCTTTGGACACCCAGTGCCGCCATCTCTTCAAGGTAGCGCTCTATGTAGTAGCTGGTGATCTCCTGCATGCTTTTACCTGTCTCTTCTACCTTTTTGATGATCTTGTCATCGATATCGGTGAAGTTCTTTCCCATGGTCACTTTGTATCCGAGAGCCCTGAAGGTGCGGGAGAGCAGGTCGAATGCCAGGGAGCTTCGGGCATGGCCCAGATGTGCATCATCATAGACTGTCGGTCCGCAGACATAGATACTGACCTCGCCCGGCCGAATGGGTTCAAAATGGAGTTTTGCTTTTTTGACACTGTCGAAAATATACATAAAAGAAGATCACCTTGTGGAATTTATGATGAGATTATAGCAAATTACTCATTGTCTATGGGTAAAGGTATTCAAAAATCTGTTTTACGATATTTGGGTGATAAATATTGATTATAATTTTCCTCTTGGAACGGTTGGGTCCAAACCGTTGGGTATGCAACTTGACAGAAACGATATATCGTTCTCCGGAAAGCGGAACTACCATTGAACATTATTGTAAAAGCAATGAAAAAAAAGGAGAAGATCATGTCAAATCTTCATAAAGTTTTCACCAATGTCGTGACCAAAGAAAAATTTGTCCAGGCAAAGCCTATAGATATCAACAAGATCTATGACGGCAAAGCAATGATCACAGAAACAAATGCGGAGGGTATCATTACCTATGCCAACCGTAATTTCCTTGAGTTCAACGCATT
>JAOZOG010000098.1:0-2244 GCA_029933395.1 Sulfurovaceae bacterium
ATTGATCATACTATTTCCACCATCGAAAGTCTTGAACCCTTTGTAGGATGCCGAGGCATCGAATCTTACAAGCCTAATCACTGAAACCTTCTAAATTCATCAATGACTTTAACGCTTCTGTGGGTTCATTTGGCTGCTTTACCAAAGTTTCAAAATGTTTCCATTCATTCTTTGAAAGCATCAGGATATTATCTTCTTTGATGACATCCCTGGCTCTCTGCGTCGCAGTAGAAATAAGAAAACTACTCAGATCCATACCCAGAGAGTTTGCAGCCTCCTGCAGCAATCTCTTGATATCCCTGGAGGTTTTGAACTCTATTCTCGCATCTTTTAAATCTATGGCTGTTTGCATTACTGTTCCTTTTACGGCTATTGTACGGATATTATATAATTAACAATGGAAAATGTCAACGGGGCAAAGGAGTGAAGAGGGCGTAAAAAACCTCGGAACCGGAGGCTTCAGCCCCGAATATGATACAAAAGCGGGACTGAAGTCTCCGATTCCTGGCTTTTCCATTAATTCTTTCACAGTCACAGGATGAATGGAAATGAAATAACATCAAAATAGCTGCAAGGTGATGTGGAGGCGGAGGCTTCAGCCCCGAAAAACTACTGCTCCCTGTAGCGATCGACCAGTGCTTTCAGTTCCTTCTTGTCGATCACGACACGCTTATCACCGCCTTTTTTGGCATAGAGTTTCCGTACCATCGCTTCGACTTTCGGGTCATCATTGGTGTGAGGATAGAGAATCTTCAGCGCTTCACTCTCCCTCATCGGATTGACTCTTCTTGTCCATTTCAGATTCGGTACGATTTTCATCCCCAGAATTGTCAGCACGATACCGCCGCCAAAAGCGAGCAGTAGCATCCAGGGGTCAGCACTGAAGCCGGATTTTTCCGCCGGGGTTCCTTCTGCGATCGATTGCTTCGATGTCGCTTCCGGAGTCTGTCGGCTTGCTGTCGGGGGCTGCGGTTGTGCCGAGTGTATGACGGCTGGAGCGGAAGCTTTGCCTCCCTTGACGGTGATTTGATGCGCCTCTGTCTTGAGCTCCTTCACTTCGCCGCTCTTGTAGTCAAAAACGGAGAACGTGCGCGAGGGGATCGTGAAGTTGTGATCTGCGATAAAAACATACTTCTTCTCCCAGCTGCTCAGCAGTTTATTGCCCGAAAGGTGACTCTCTGTTTTGGGCTCATCACTGTAAACAGTGACACCGTCCAGTTCATACTTTGGCCCCTCGAAATCCTCCAGATTGCCCTCGCCGCTGATCCAGATCGTCAGATTGACCGGCTTGTTGGCTTTGACCTCTGTCGCATCGACACTGTCACTCAACGTCAGATCACCGATCAGGTCTGTGTTTTCCGGTGCTGCTTTGACTTCGATCTTGAGTGGATTGGAAACGACGCGGCTCCAGATCGGCACATCGAAGAAAGTACCGAAAAAGTCATCTTTGCGTCTTCCCCGCTCTGCCACTCTCGCAACTGCCGCCGGTATCGTGAAGTTCCCCTCGTATTTGGGTGTCAGCAGATAGCGCAGTTCATGTACGAGGTAGTCGCCCTTGCGATAGGTCTTCTCATCTCCGAGCTCTTTGACGAAAAAATCCTTGAACGCAGGCTTGTGATACTCCACTTTCATCAGGTTGACATTGATCGACTCGTTGAAAAAGACGGAAACCAGCAATGGTTCACCCACATAGACCTGCTTTTTGTTGGCTACCATATCGAGGGTCACCTTTTTTGAAGCATTGGGAACCGGTGCAGTCGATTTGACCACTTTGATCTCGAAGGGGTCGGTTTTCATCTCTTTGCCATCCACTTTGATCGTAAAGGATGGTATCGTCATCGACTTCTCCGGCGTAAAGGCCAATATCTGCTTGCGCACATGCTCCTGTGTCACCTGTCCGTTGATCACCTTGATCGAGGATTGATTCGTATTGGAAACCCCTTCGACAAGATAGTCGCCGATTTTGTCGATCCTTGGAAAGACGATGTCACTTCCTGTCGCCTCAAGTGTCAACCGGGCACTGTTACCCTCGATGACATTGGTATCATCCACATAGGCCCGTACGCTTCCTGCCCAGAGCCAGGAGACAGCCAACAGTGCTATGGTTGCTATTTTTAGTATCTTTCTCATCCTTTTTTTCCTCTCATCGTTATACTGTTAACTTCAATTAATTCTCTTCTATTAGCTACATTTACCATGGATTGACCTCATCATCCCGCTTGGGTTTTTTGGCTCCTGCCGCCT
>JAOZOG010000098.1:2344-7630 GCA_029933395.1 Sulfurovaceae bacterium
AGCTTTTTCTGGTTGAGCTTTTTGAGCAGGCGGTTGAGCTCTTTTTGTGTCATCTGCTGCTGCTTGCTCATCTTTTGCTCTTTTTGCTCAGAACCGGCAGTGTCTCCCTTCTCTTTTTTCTGATCTTTTTTCTCTTTCTGGGAGTCCTGCTTCTCTTTTTGGCCCTGCTGATTCTTTTTTTCCTCTTTTTTCTGATCTTTTTGCCCTTTCTTCTGCTGGTTGGGCTTTTTTTGATCCTGCTTCTTCTCCTGGTTTTTTTGCTGATCTTGCTTCTTTTGATCGCCTTTTTTCTGCTGATCTTTCTTCTGGTCCTGCTTTTTCTGATCGTTCTTTTTTTGATTTTGTTTGTTTTGATCTTTTTTCTGCTGATCTTTCTTTTTTTGATCTTTTTTCTTTTGATCCTGATTCTTTTTCTGATCTTTTTTCTGCTGCTGTTTCTTCTTCTTTTGCTCTTTCATCTTTTTGGCCAACTCGAGGTTGAAACGCGTATCTTTGTCTTCCCGTATCTTCAGTGCTTTTTCATACGCCTTGATCGCCTCATCGTACTTCTTCTGCTGGAAATAGCTGTTTCCGATATTGTGCTCTCTTTGTGCCTCATCCACCCCTTTGGACTTCTTGTACTGTTCGATCGCCTTATCATACTGCTTGGCTTTATAGTAGGCATTTCCCTTGTCATACTCGAGTTCGGGTACCTCTTTTTTCAGTTTACCATAGAGCTGTGCACTCTTCTGGTATTTGCCTGCTTCATACGCTTTTTTGGCCTCTTCGATCGTTTTGAAATCCATCAGGCCGGCCTCTACAGGAATGAGTAATGAGTAATGAGTAATGAGTAATGCGAACAAAAGCTTTGCTTTTGTCCAAAGTCTATTTGTTATCACCCTACTCTTCTCTCTTTTAGAAAATTCCAAATTCTGAACTCTCATCTCTCACCTCCTGTAGATACTGCCTCTCTTTTTCTTCCTCTTCTGGGCATCGAACTGAATGCGATCAGAAGCAGCAGTATCGATCCCATCAATGGGTAATAAAAGAGTTCGACGCGATCTTTGATCTTGACTGCCGCTTTTTGTGTCGCTTTGTGTTTGGCGCGGATCGTCGAAACAAGCTGATCGATATCCTCTTTTCCGTTTGTCGCCACAACATAGGCACCGCCCGTATCCAGAGCGATTTTTCCCAAAGCATCATTGCGCTGGGTAATGGCGATCGTGCCATCCTTCTGTGTCAACGGTTTGCCGTTTTCATCGAGGACCGGTGCACCCTCCTTCGTACCTACCAGTACAACGTAGAGCTCGATACCGTTCTCTTTCATTTCATGCTCGAACCCTTTGAGTGCCTCTTTGTCTCCACCGTCACTGAAGACCACCAGAATTTTCGGCTTTTTCTTCTCCAGCATTTTTGCCGCCAGTGAACCCAGTGCCGAAAAATCGGTCGAGCCCATATTGATATACTTGTCATTGACCCGCTCGACAATCATTTTGAGTGTCTCTTTGTCACTGGTGAAAGGCGCCAACACGAAGGAGACATGGGCGAACGCCACGACGGCGATCTCGTCACTCGGCATCTTCTCGAAGAGTGTCATCATCTTCTTTTTGGCAAACTCCATCCGGTTGGGATAATCATCCTTGCTGCGCATCGATCCGGAGATATCCAGTGCCGTCAAAAGACTCAATCCTTTGACCTCCACCACCTTGTCACCCTTTTCGATCGCCGGTCTGGCGATGGCTACGATCATCAAAAAGACCGCAGCGAAGATCAGAAGGTTGCGCACCACCATCGGCACGGCATTACTTCCTGCACTCAGCCTGGCCAGCACCTTCTCGTCAAAGAGTCGGGAGATCCGGTCTTTATTGGTCGAGACAAGCGCCGCGAAGATGACAAAAGGAATCACCAGTCCCCAAAAGAGATAGGGGTGCACAAAATCAATACTATGCATCATCAGACTCCTCTCGAATTTCTAAAGTAGACAAAGAGCAGCAGTGCCAAAATCGCCACAAAGAGCGGATAGAGATAGAGATAGGTATGCTGCACCACTTTTTTGTCATTGAGCTTGCTCGCCTCGAGCTTGTCGATCTCTTCATAGACCCTGCTCAGCATCGTACTGTCATAAGCCCCGTACGCCTTCCCTTTACCTGCGCTGGCCAAAGCCTGCAGATACCGGCCATTGTAGTCACGCGGATCGCCGATGCCAATCGTATAGAGTTTTACATCACTCTTGGCGATGATATTTTTGATATCCTCGAAAGGGACTTTACTCATATTGTCCTGCCCGTCTGTTAGGAGAATGGCGATCTTGGACTTGGCCTTGCTTTTGCTCAGCATGCCGTAAGTCTGCACCAGCGCATCGTTGATCGCCGTACGTTTGCCTGCGATACCCAGCTGCTGATAAGCAACGATATCCCGCAGGAAATCCTTCTCGAAGGTCAACGGTGACGCAATGAAAGCGACATCTGCAAAGGTCACGACACCGATACGGTCATTGGGCCGCTTGGAGATGAAATCATCCATCACCTCTTTGACGACATCGAATTTGCTCTTCATCGGGTCTTTGGGATCGAACCCGCGCTGCCGCATCGAATCACTCGCATCGACCACCAGTACGATATCGCGCCCCTCTTTGTGACTGTCACGGTACTCTTTGGTCAGGACCGGTGAAGCCAGAGCGATGACGACTCCGGTGATCCCGATCCATTTGAGCCAGAGCAGCAGCGAGCTCTTTTTGCTGCCGCCCTTGAGCAGCAGTGCTTCGATATGGGGAAAATAGATCGCCCTGCCCCGCTCCCGGCAAAATTTTGCACAGAGCAGAAAAAGCAGGATGATCCCCAGTGCATAGGGGTATTCAAAACTAAACTGACTCATCTGCCACCTGCATATAAAGTTTAAATTTTTTCAGTGTTTCATCATTCACTGCATCTACCTCTTTTTTATACTTGTATTGCTCCAGCAGCGGCTCGAGCTGCTCGAAAAGCTCTTTGCGCCGCTCATCGGTCGCCAGCAGCCTGCCATAATGCGTCGCAGCATAGGCACTCTCTTTTGGATTGTTCCAGTTGATCTCGTGCAACTTGGCCAAATAGATCTTCGCCAGGTTCGCCCGACGATACTCCAGATATTTTCTGACAGCAAAAAAGAGTACAGCTGCCAGCAGCACGATACCGAAAATAACGAGTCCCCAGAAGAGATAATAGCTGCTGTCCGGAATCTCCAGAAGTGACTTGATATCGCGCAACTGCTCGCCGCTGTTCGCTATAGGCTGACTATTCATTCTTTTTCCTTATCGCATTCGTTTCATCAGTTTCATATAAGGGTCTTCATCGGTATAGATTTTGGCGAATCGGACTCCATTCTTTTTGAACTGCTTGTAGAGCTTCTCATCATTGGCGTAGAGCGCTTTTTTGTAGCGGTTGACTGTACCACTGTCGATATTGCCTTCAAAATCCCTCTTGGTTTCCATATCGATCAGCCTCAGATAGCCGAGTTCACTTGGGTTCTCTTCGAAACGATCCCGGACGATCACGGCGAATACATCGTGTTTTTTGCTGATCAACTTCAAGTCGATCTCTCCGATAAAATCCGATATAATAAAGAGCAGAGAACGCTTCTTGACACGACTGTAGAGTGTATCGACGAGGCCCTTGAAATCCCCCTCTTTTCCAATCATTTTAAAATCTTCCAGTGACTCAACTGCCTTGTTGACCGAAAACATCTTTTTGCTTGGTTTACTTCTCTCATACAGTCTGTCGGCATAGAGCAAATGGGAAAAGAGATCTGTATTTTTGACCGCCGAAAAACCGAGGATCGCCACGATCTCCGCCATCACTTCACTCTTTTGTCTCACGGTACCAAAATAGGCCGACCCATTCATCATCGTTGCAACGACGACATTGAGCTCCCGCTCTTCATGATAGATCTTGACATAGGGCTTGCCCAGCTTGGCCGTCGTCTTCCAGTCGATCTTTCGGATATCGTCCCCATAGATATACTCACGGAGCTCGGAAAATTCGAAACCCTGCCCATGGAATATCGAAGCATTGTTCCCCAGCATATCGCCGAAGACCTGCTTCCTGCTTTTGAGGATGATCCTTTTTGTTGTTTGATTCACGTTCTTCTTCCTATGGGATCGGTACGGCTGCCAAAACTTTCTCGATGATATAGTCCTGCGTAATTCCCTCAGCCTCCGCCTCATAACTCAGGATGATACGGTGGCGCAATATCTCTTTGGCGATATAGGCGATCTCGACCGGAGAGACATAATCCTGCCCCTTGAGGTAAGCGATCGCACGGGATGCTTTGTACATATCGATACTCGCACGCGGAGAAGCACCATACTCGATATAGTTCTCCAGTTTTTCCAGTCCGAAGGCTTTTGGGTCACGTGTCGCGAAGACCAGTTCGATGATATACTCCTCGATCTCTTTGTCGAGATGTACCGTCATCGCCTCTTTGCGTATCTGCTCGAGATCTTCGACTGTGGCAACCTGACTGATCGTTCCAAACGCATCGTTGGCAACCCGTCTGGCGATCTCCAGCTCCTCCTCTTTGGTATTGTAGCCCACGACAACCTTCATCATGAAACGGTCGAGCTGTGCTTCGGGCAGCTCATAGGCACCCTCCTGCTCGACAGGGTTCTGTGTCGCCATAACCAAAAAAGGCAGATCGATCTGAAAACTCTCATCTCCGATCGTCACCTGGCGCTCCTGCATGACCTCCAGCAGTGCCGACTGCACCTTCGCCGGTGCCCTGTTGATCTCGTCGGCCAAGAGCAGGTTGGTAAAAACCGGCCCTTTTTTGATCTTGAAGGCATTATTGGTCGGATCGTAAATTTCGGTTCCGATGATATCTGAAGGCAGCAGGTCCGGTGTGAACTGTACCCGTTTGAAATCCAGCCCCAGACTCTTGGCCAGTGCATTGACGGTCGTCGTTTTCGCCAGACCGGGAACCCCCTCCAGCAAAATATGTCCACGACACAGCAGGCCGGCCAGCAGGCCTTCGACCATCTTCTCCTGTCCGACGACGACTTTGCCTATCTCCGTTTTAATCGCTTGGATAATTTGACTCAACTCTTTCTCCTTAATCGGTGATCTTTTGTCACATTTTTATTTTGGCTTATGGTACTCAGAACGAGTAAATCAAAGATTAATAGTATCAAAAAACTTTAGCTCTATCGACTAAAGGAAGGGTCATTTTTTGGAAAATCGATGCTTTTTGGATAAATCGGCCGGATTGGCTATAATGAATTTATCCATTTCCGATAAAAGGGGCCACCATGCAGGAGAGACTTCAGGAAGCGTGTGC
>JAOZOG010000406.1 GCA_029933395.1 Sulfurovaceae bacterium
CCTGTGGTTTTCTTGCTTTGATGTCTTCGATCTTCTCGCGGTACGGGACCACTTCCGTATAAACGCCGGACTCTCTGAGTTTTCGGGCGATAAGCTGTGTATACTGGGAACCGAAATCCAGGACTAAGATTGGTACTTGTTTCATAAATGATATCCTTCTAATTATATGAATAAATCTTTCGTAAAAAACTTATTGATATATTGCGTAGGGTCGGTTTACCGACCTTTAGCATGATTATAGTCGGTAAACCGACCCTACAGAGACTCCTAGCCCAGATGTAAAACAATGAACTGGAAATACCAGATCACTACAGAGATGATATATCCTACCAGTATGGTCCAGGCATATTTCATATGTGCTGCGAACGTATAGATACCGTGCAGTTTTCCCATGACACCCACACCGGCTGCGGAACCGAAAGAGATAAGGGAACCTCCCACACCCGCTGTTAGTGTTACGAGCATCCACTGCTCCTGCGTATAGGCACCCATATTCGGATCCGATTTCAGTACTGCGGACATGACCGGTACGTTGTCAACCACGGCAGAAAGAAAACCGACACCGATATTCACAGCTGTCGGACCGAACTGGTCATACAGCGCGGTAAAATATTCCAGGAAACCGAGGAAGTGAAGTCCGCCTACCGCTGCAAGGATACCGAAGAAGAAAAGCAGCGTATCGTTCTCGATCTTTGCGATCCAGGAAAATGCATTGAGCTGTGTAGGTCCAGAATTCTGATTGATATAGTATACATACATCTTCAGGATAGCCAGACCGAACATCATTCCCCACATAGCAGGCAGATGGAGGATCTGGTGGGAAATGACCGCCATGGAGATCGTCAAAGCGAAAAGTCCGATGATCTGCTTACCGCCCTCAAGGATCTCCGCTTTCTTCTCATCCGCATTGAACGGCGGCTGTCCGTCCGGAACAAAACGGCTAAGGAGGAACGCAGTAACGAACCATCCTACAATGGATGCCGGGAAGAGATAGAGGAATTCCGTGAAGTTCGCTTTACCGTCCACCCACACCATCAGGGTCGTGATATCACCGAATGGTGACCAGGCACCGCCCGCATTGGCCGCTACTACGATGTTGATAGCACCCGGTACCAGAAAGGCTCTGTTCTCTTTGTCGATCGTGATGAGTACCGTCGAAAGGATCAGTGCCGTGGTCAGGTTGTCCGCCACAGGGGAGATGAAAAAGGCCAGAAGACCGGTCACCCAGAAAAGCTTTTTATAACTGTAGCCTTTGGAGACAAGACTGTAGCGCAATGCAGAAAAGACCCCGCGGTCGATCATCGCCTCGATATAGGTCATGGCCACAAGAAGGAAGAAGAAGATCCCTGCGATCTCATAGATAAGCAGTTCAACCTCATGTTCAAGCTGATGTCCGTCAAGCCCGTTGACCGCAAAATATACCCCGATGAGCATAAAGATGGCCGTACCTCCGAAGAGTGCCGGTTTGGCTTTGTTGATATGGTATTTGTCTTCCGTTGCGATAAAATAGTAGGCAACAACGAATACGATGAAAGAGAGTATCCCCACCCATGTCGTCGTCAGATCCAAATGTTGTGCTGCTGTTCCCGCTGCTGCTGCCGCTTCTGTCATTTCTTCTCCTAAATAAATGTAGTATGTTGTCGTACACCCGGAAGCTAGTCTGCTTCCATATAGTGTGATCCCAGGGATTCCGTACGTGCCAGTGCGGCATCTACGATCGCGGATGCCGTATTGAGACGCAGCTGAAGCAGTCGTCCGATCTCATGATTCTTCATGTCATAGATCAGGTTTTTTGCTTCATGGAGCCCCCGGGTCGTCCTGATGATCCCAATATCCTCCCACATCACCTGACGCAGTCTCTGTTTATAGGATTTATCATTCTCTTTGTGCAGAATATTACCGTAATCTTTCTCAAATTCAGGTGTTTTGATCTGTT
>JAOZOG010000407.1 GCA_029933395.1 Sulfurovaceae bacterium
CATAATGTCGGTACATCCTTTGGATGGGGTGGTTTTACTAAAGAGCAGGCTGTCTATCCTATCTTTTACGGAAAAGACACAAAACCGCAAACATTTACACTCAAAGATGTTCCTGTCAAGGCCTTTTGGTCTATCACCGTCTATGATGAAGATGGATTTGCCAAGACAGATACCTATAACATCAACTCCCAGTTTGCCAAGAAAAATGCAGATGGCTCTGTGACCATTCACTTTGGCGGAGACCCTAAAGCAGACAACTATATGGAGATCTTTGACAACTGGAACTTTGCACTCCGTCTTTATCAGCCAACGAAAGCCTATTTTGATGGAACATGGAAAAAGCCGGAGCTTGTTGAAGCAAACTAAATTATTCTCATTGCGAGCTTGCTGATGAAAAAACGGATATTGCCGCTATGGCTACTACTTTCTCTCTTGTCCACAACGCTTGCTGCCGAGGAGAGCAGTGCGGCAAAACAGGTCTCTTTGGAGATTTATCCCAAATGGTACAGCAGTGACAATGTGACTTTTCAGGGGAACATTGGTGTCAAAAAGTTATTTCAGGAGTACGACTGGATAACTTCCTATGTCAAACCCTCCACAACCTATGCGCTGAGTCATCATATGGCTCTGCATGGCGGTCTGGGCTTCTACTATACGAACAACAAAACAGTCAACAATGTCAGAGAGTGGAGGCCCTTTATAGGACTAAGTCACTCAACTTCTTTTACAGACAAATGGGGCCTCAGTAGCTACTTCAGAATGGAAGAGCGCTGCTTTGAGAGCATAGGCAATGATGAGCGAAGCAGAAGCACGCGTCTGCGTCTGCGTTTCCGGAGCGCCTACAAAACAGACCCGCAGCACTCCCTTCTCTCTTTGGATAAACTCACCCTGGATCTGGAAGGTTTCAGAAGCTATACCAATACGCAGACCGTCTCACCAACTTATGATTATGAGACACGCATTACACTTGGTGCAGAACGGCATGTAGACAAAGGGAGAAAGATTCGCTTTGAGTTAGCATTGAAATACAAAGCACAGACAGCACAGATATCGGATACCGATATCCATACCATCTTTTTCAAACTACAGTTTTTCCCGAGCTGGGGAAACAGACTGCGAAACAGATTGCATGGCAGGGATATAGAGGAGTAGACTTTACTCCATCTCCTCCTGTCCGGAAATGCAGGTGGTGATAACCTCAAACCTTGTATGAAAAAATGATACAAATACAACATCGCTTTATTATTGTGCAATACAAGACAACTTTATTACCAACAATCAGCTATCATAAGAGATAGATTCTGACAAGCAAGGAAGCAATTTTGACCATTCTCAAATCATTGACCATAGGAGCGCTGCTCTTGACGGGTACTACACTTTTCGCGGCGAAGCAGGCACCCAAACTTATTCTCCAGATCACTGTCGATCAACTTCGGGGGGATCTGCCTGAGCGCTATATGAAAAATATGGGTGAAGGGGGCTTTCGTTATCTCAAAGCCAAGGGGATATGGTACAAAAATGCCAGTTATGGCTACAGCAATACTGAAACGGTCGTGGGACATACCACACTGGCGACCGGGGCTGATCCTGCCGTGCATGGGATGGTCTCCAACGTCTGGTATGACCGTGATACGGATAAGCTGGCTTACAATATCGAAGACAAGCGCTACCATCTGCTCACCGAAAATGCCGATGTCAACAAGTCAAGCGAAGTCGATACCTCACAGGCACTGGCCTCTACGGATGGGCGCTCTCCGGCAAATATCATAGTCAGTACCTTTTCGGATGAACTCAGGCTCTTCACCAACGGAAAATCCAAAGTCTTTGCCGTCTCCGTGAAAGACAGAGGGGCTGTCACACTGGCGGGGCATACGGGTAAAGCTTTCTGGTTTTCCAAGGCGACAGGCACTTTCATCACCTCTTC
>JAOZOG010000408.1 GCA_029933395.1 Sulfurovaceae bacterium
TTTCGGCAAAAGCATCTCTGATCACCTCAGTGATCGTTACAATATCTCTGCCGGATTTTTCAAACAAATGATCCATAGTAATCCAATCACCATTTAGAAAATACAGCCGGTTGTATCCAATGCCGGAGATGGAAAGTATCTTGATCAGATCGTATGCGTACTGTGTTGATATTTCAAAATCGATTTTACTGCTTTTTTTTAGAAAATATGTCAACTGTTGTGTTAGTGTCACTGCGTAGGCATTGTCGGCGCCGCCCCCATATGGACACCTCGCCGGAGTTGATGTGGACACCGCGCCGGAAAGTATCTGGACAGTGCGCCGGAGACTATGTGGACACTTCGGTCTTTCAGCCGGCACGTAAGTTCATTTTAAGCTGATAGATATTCTCACTATACTACCGCCCAAAAAGGGCTTCTATGAGGAGACTATCTATGCATACAATCAAAGAGGTGCTGAGACTCAAATATCTTGGCAATCTATCCAACCGCGATATCCAAACACTCGGTATCGCTTCCAAATCCGCCGTATCGAACATCACCACACATTTTAAAAAGAGTGGACTGACGATCGATGCTGCACTGGCAATGTCTGAAGAGGAGCTGCTCTCGCTGTTCTTCGAAGAAGCTCAAAAGCAACCGAAGAAGAGCGCCAGACCCCACCCCGACTGGAACAGAGTCCACAAAGAACTCAAACAAAAAGGGATGACCCGGCAATTACTGTGGGAAGAGTACAAAGAGCAGCATTCAGACGGCTACGGCTACACCCAGTTCAAAGAGTACTACAACCGCTACAAGAAGAGTCTCAACCCCTCGATGCGCCAGATCCACTACGCCGGTGACAAACTCTTCGTCGACTTCAGCGGATTGACGATGCCCATTGTGGACGCAAAGACAGGAGAGATCCACAAAGCCCAGATCTTCGTTGCCGTACTGGGTGCGTCAGGTTATACCTATGTACACGCCGTAATGAGCCAGAATACCGAAGATTTCATCGAGTGTCACAACGGTGCTTTCAACTTCTACGGCGGTGTCCCCAATCAGGTCATCCCCGACAACCTCAAAGCCGCCGTCATCACCCATACGAAGAAGAAGCTGATACTCAACGAAAGCTACGCCGATATGGGCAGGCATTATGGCGTCGCTATTATTCCTGCAAGACCTTACAAGCCACAGGATAAGAGCAAAGTCGAACTGGGTGTCAAAGGGATACAGCGCTGGATACTGATGAAACTGCGTCACCGCACCTTCTTCGATATCGACGAACTCAACGATGCCATCGCTTCACTGCTCGATGCCTACAATAACAAAGTGATCCGCCGCCTGGGCAAGAGCAGAAGCGAGCTCTTCAATGAACTCGACAAACCCGCACTCCATCCACTCAGAGCCAACACCTATCTCTTCCGACGACACAAACAGTGTACCGTCGCTGTCGATTACCATATCGAGATAGAACATAACGGCTACAGTGTACCTTATAGCTATCTGGGAAAGAGGGTCGATGTGTGGTATTCACGAAACAGTGTCACCATCTCTTACCGGGGAGAAGTGATCGCCACGCACCCCAGACTCTCCCATCCCTACGAAGACTCCACCCTGATAGAACATATGCCCCCACAGCATCAGTATCAGCACGAGAAGTGGAACCCGGGACGTATCCTCAATTGGGCAAATGGTATCGGAAGCAATACAGCAGCACTGATGCAAAAAATTATGAATAAACGCTCCCATCCGGTCAGAGGATACCGATCGTGTATGGCGATACTGAGCCTCTCGAAAACCTATGGCGACGAAGCCCTGGAGAAAACCTGCACCAAAGCGTTGCAGATCGATGCCTGCCGTGTCGCTTCCATCGAATCGATACTGAAGAGAAAAACCTATCTCGAAGAAGAGAGAAACCCCATCAACAACGACCTCTTCA
>JAOZOG010000409.1 GCA_029933395.1 Sulfurovaceae bacterium
TCGACATCGATAATGCCAAGCACTTTTGGGAAATCGGCAGGCGGATTTTTGAGTATCTCTTTGATTTTGTCAATGATGGCAAATTTCTCCTCCTCCGTTGTTTCGACCTTGATCTCTTCTGTCGAAAAGACCTGTGGCAATCTATCGATCTCTGCATCCAGATCGATCCCGTCGTGAATCAATTCGAGCATACGGAGGGTCGCATAGATCGCATCGTCGTAACCGAAGTAGCGATTTCTGAAAAAGATATGGCCGCTCACTTCACAGGCGAGGTCTGCACCGGTCTCTTTCATCTTGACTTTGAGATTGGAGTGGCCGGTTTTGTACATGATCGTCTTTGCACCACGCCGTTCGAGTTCGTCGTACATCACCTGTGAGCATTTGACCTCTCCGATGATGGTGGGGCGATCCATCTTCATTGCATAGAGCAGGGCCATTTGATCGCCTTTGATATTGTACTTGTGCGTCAGTACTGCGATACGGTCGGCATCACCGTCATAGGCGAATGCGATATCCCCATCCTCCTCCAGTGCCGCTTTGATATCCACCAGGTTTTCTTCCACGGATGGGTCGGGATGATGATTGGGAAAGGTGCCGTCCGGTTCGACATAGAGCGCCCGGTAGTTCAAATTCAGTGCATCGAAAATATCTATGATCACTGTACCCGCCACACCGTTGCCACAGTCGATGACGATCCTGGTCGGCATATTTTTCAGGTGATCGAATGCTTTGACCATATAGTCGATATAGGGCCCCTTGACATCGATTTCTCTCTTTCGTGTGTCATCCGGTATATTTTTGTCGGCGTTAGCGATGATTTCGTCTCCCAGTGTATAGATCGCTTCACCGAAAAAAGGAGCTTTATCTACCGTCATTTTGAAGCCATTATATTCGCTGGGGTTGTGTGAACCGGTGATCATCACCGAAGCATCCGTTTCGATTCCGTCAAAGGAAATGTAGTTGGAGAAATAGTTGACCGGTGTCGCCACCATCCCCATATCAAGTACCTGGCACCCTGCTGCATTGAGACCACTGGTAAGATAATCTCTTAGGATGGGTGAGTGTGACCGGGCATCGTAGCCGATCGCAACGATTTTGTCGCCGCCGATCCGTTGCCCAAGATAGTATCCTATCAGTTTGACGCTCTGTTCGTTCAGTTCTTTCTCGAAAATACCACGAATATCATATTCTCTGAAAATTGATTTGCTTATTGTTGATCCCACCTGACTGCTCCTTTGTTTTGTTGCCTGAATTTAGTTTTTGTATCCATTGGGGTTTTGTGATTGCCAGCGCCAGTGGTCTTCGCACATCTCTTCGATACCCCTTTTTGCCTCCCAGCCCAAGAGCTCTTTGGCATAAGAGGGATCGGCATAGCAAGTGGCGATATCCCCGCTTCGTCTGGGCGCGATGATAAAGGGGACTTTTTGTCCGGATACTTTTTCAAACGCTTTGACGACATCGAGTACCGAATAGCCTTTGCCTGTACCCAGATTGATCGTCATCACCCGGTCGAACTCTTTGATTTTCTTCAGGGCATCGAGGTGCCCCTGAGCCAGATCGACCACATGGATATAGTCTCTGACACCCGTACCATCAGGGGTATCGTAGTCATCCCCAAAAACATTGAGATGATCTCTCTTGCCTACCGCTGTCTGTGCGATGAAGGGCATCAAATTGTTGGGGATGCCATTGGGATCTTCCCCGATCTCTCCCGATTTGTGAGCCCCGACGGGGTTGAAGTAGCGCAGGAGTACCACTTTCCATTCATTATCCGAGACATAGAGGTCGCGCAGTATCTCTTCGATGAAGAGTTTGCTGCGTCCGTAGGGATTGGTTGCGGAGAGAGGGAAGCTTTCGTTGATTGGTGTAGTATGCGGGTCGCCGTAAACGGTGGCAGAGGAGCTGAAGACGATTGACT
>JAOZOG010000410.1 GCA_029933395.1 Sulfurovaceae bacterium
TATTGGCGAACTATCGTGAGGGAGATGAAGAATCCGGTTCACCGCTTGCTCATATCACTAATATGGAAGTCGATGCAGCGATGGCTATGTTCAAATTTGACAAATATATCAGTTTTATGCCGGGTGGATATATCAAATTCGTTTATGGGCGTGCACACAACGGCGTTCAACAGGTATATGATGGTGTTGCTGGATATCGACCGTACGCATCCTACAAAGAGTTCAATGGAGAGAAAGATGAAAATGTCGATTTCTTCGTTACGATTTTGAAAGCGTATGATGATGGTCAATACAATTTAATGGCGCAGCATGCCACCATTTTCGATACCAAAGGCATGAAAGCGGGTGATCCCAAAACGAAAAAGACGGGTGCGGGCAAAGCATATTTGGATGCCATTTCATTTGAATCCAAAGGAATCGGTAATGAAATCAACGATTTCCTTGACAACAGTACGGTTTTTGCATCTGTTGCGATGACCTATTATGATCCGGATGATGGTTACATTCTTCTTGGAGAAGATGACTCTCAGCGTGGCTATTCCTACTGGCTGGGCTTCGTGTTCCCGGATATGTTGACGGATGATGGAAAATTTGGCTTCGAATTCAACCATGGCAGCAAATACTGGACCCCGATGACCTGGGCTGAAGATACAGCGATTGGATCGAAAATTGCAGTTCGCGGTGATGCATATGAAGGGTATTGGAATTTTCATTTCTTTGGCGAAAAGAATTTGACTGGACAGTTCCGATATACCTATCTGCAACATGACTATACACCGAATATCCGATGTTCCGGCTGGGTTCCGGTACAAGATGTCGACATCGAAGCGCAGGATGTTCGTTTCTACGTACGCTATCAGTACTGATCTTTTTCAGGGGCGGGGTGACCTGCCCCCTTTATATTTTTCCCTTCACTTTTATTCCTCCCTCTCATCAATATTAATTATCAACTTGTGAAAATCGCTTATCAATCCCATAAGCCTCGATCATATTATAAAAAATTATAATAAAATAGGGTCTTTTTAAGATTCGTTTAAAGCGCTTGGGTCTACAATATGGATAGTTACAAATAAAAATTTGTAATATATGCCAAAGGAGTAAGAATGAAGAGACTAATTGCGGTTTCGGCAGCGGCTGCGATCGCTGCGACGATGGGAATGGCAGCGGACGAGGATTTGCGGGCCGAACTCGAAGCGTTGAAAAAAGAGGTCCAGGCACTCAAGGAGCAGACCAAAGGCATCAAAGCGAAAAAGCTGAAAAAGCAGATCAGCGAACTCAAATCTGCGGCACTGAACGACAATCTCAAATGGAGTGTCGATTTCAGGTCCGCCTACGATGCGGTCAGCTACAAGCACATGAGCGGCAAAAGGGTCGAAAAGAACGATCTGTTCAGCAACAGAATGTGGCTGGGGATGAAATACGCCCCGATGTCGAATCTGAGCTTTATCGGGCAGCTCTCCTACTACAAACTGTTCGGTCAGTCCCAGACGGCCACGCCGCATCCGACACCGACCAGTCCCAACCAGGGATACAACTATTTCGACTGGGTCGTGGGTGAAAACGCCACGGATGGCACACTCAAAGTGCGCCAGGCCTATTTCATCTATTTCGGCGACAAGTTTCTGGGAGCGAACGTGCCGTGGACGGCGAGTGTGGGGCGACGTCCATCCACCGACGGCCTGCTTGTAAACCTGCGTGACGACAATCCGGCCCAGTCGCCGCTTGGGCACATCATCAATGTCGAGTTCGACGGGGCGAGCTTCAAATTCGACCTCTCCAACGTCACGGATGTGAGCGGTATGTATATCAAACTCTGTCTGGGGCGGGGATTTACGAATGCCAATCCGAGGTTCTACGGTGGCGGAAACGCCTACGTATCCAACGAAGACTACACGGCGGACAACGATCTGGC
>JAOZOG010000099.1 GCA_029933395.1 Sulfurovaceae bacterium
GGATTCTAAGCTTGGGGCTTTCAAAGCGGACCTCGAAGAGAAACTTGCTTTGGCAGTCGAAGCGGGTGTTGCGACAGCATCGATTTACGATATTGTCAATGCGGCAACGGTTTCCGACGCAGCCAAAGAAACGATCAAAGCGGTTCGTAGCGAAGGCGCAACGGTTGCGACGGACACGGATGTAGACGGTGCCGATTTCGAAGGCGACGACGAGGCGGCTATTGAAAAGCGAAAGGCCGAAGTAGAGGCTATCGTGAAAAGAAAACTTGGAAAGGATAAGTGATGGCAGATATTCAATCACTGAATCTCGTCTACGAGCGAGGTTATACGGAAACGATCGTTACCGACGGCACGACTGCGTTCCCGGCTGGTAAAATCCTGGTCGAAGCGGCCAATGGTGTCTGGGGAGATACCGCAATCGACGGCACTGGCCGTGTTTGTGTACTTCTCGAAGAGACAGAAGGAGCCGGTGCGGGCGATGAAACCGGAATCGGGGCACTGAGCGGATGGTTCAACCGAGATGCGATTACCTTCTCAGGTGGTCAAAGTTGGGACGATGTGAAAGTCTATCTCCAACAGTTCGGTATCCACCTCACACCGCCTACGAAAGCATAAGGAGTAAATTATGGCATATGATATTATCACCGTCCGTACAGCTTTGACGGCGGCAGTCGAAAACACTCAACCCTCACTGGGCGGTCTGGTTTCACTGTTCCCCGTCAAAGATACGGTAAACAGCGAACTTGTAGAACTCGACTACAAATTCAGTAAAGCACGTGTAGCGCAATTCGTCAACCCCGAAGCCGAGCCGGATGGTACGGAGAAAACCGGGTTCCAGCGAAATGCGTTCAAGCTCCCGACGGTACAGGACCTTCGTTCTATCACCGGAAAGGACCTCAAGGACGTTACGTTCGGACGTGATCCCTACTCTCCCGAAAGTATCCGCGAAGTTCTCACTTCCAAAATTACGGAAGAGGTACAGGACCTTCGAGGAATGGTCGACAACGCTCTTGGCAAAATGTCCATTCAGGTGGCATTCGAGGGTAAACTTACCGTCATTGGTAAGGGTGTCAACTACGAACTCGATTTCGGTCGCCCCGCAGAACTCACCGTCGATGTCGGTGCGGGTGATCCCAACCAGTATTGGGACAACGCAGGCGCAAACATCGAAGGCCAGTTCCTGGCGGCTATGAAACTTCTCGGTAAGTATGGCCGCACGGCAGACATTTGTGTCGGACCGATCAACGCTATGCAGTATCTCATCAACAACGATGGGGTGAAAGAGAAACTGGACAACCGCCGGTACACTCTTGGCAACATCGCCATCCAATCTCTCCTGGCAACTCAGGGCGTCGTTTATTTCGGCGAGTATCTGGGCGTCACGCTGATTGGGTACGATGGTGTTTACCAGGATGCGAGTGGAAACTTCCAGAACGCAGTTCCGGTAGATCAGGTCATCTTCGCCGCCACGAACAACGGCAACCTCATCCAGTATGGTGAGAGTGCTGCTTTCCTGGGCGATCTCATCGCTGCGAACGGTGTGGCCGCTGCACGTGATGCGAACAACTTCCTGACGGCCGTTTACCCGGCTCCGAACTTCAAAGACATCAAGGTCTTCGGCGCTCAGTGCCTCGCACCTATGCAAGCCGACCTTGGTTCTATCGCAAACTTCAAGGTTCTGCCATGAAAGCGAAAATGACTCAAAGCACTTTTGTCAAGGGTCGTTTTTTCATCCTCGGTGAGGAAGTCACCGGGGAGGTCGCAAAAGCGGCCGTGAAAGCCAAAGTCGCACGGGAAATCAATGTTCCCCGCGCCACGAAGCAAAAAGACAAGGGCAAAAGTGAAGGCTAAGGCCCTCATTCAACGAGCACAAAACAAACATAATTCCCTGGGGGCATCCGAGATGATCGAGTATCATCACACCCCCACGGGAGTGATCGAACCAGAACTCTATTGCTTCATTTCGAATCACGAATACACCGATGCGAAATACGGTATTCGTAAGACCGAGGCGGTTTTTTCACAACTTCTACTTCTCGAAGAGCCATCCGACACCGATACGATTTTGTATGAGGACAAGGAATACCGGGTAGTTCGTTGGGAAAAACAGCTTGGATTTTACAATGTGTACGCCGAAGCGAAACGACAACACACTGGTGAGCGGATGAAGCATCAATCCAGTGGCAGGGGCGTCCGATGAAAGTGAAGATCACTGTACGGGATTCCGTACTCCCGATGCTGGATTACATGATCGAGAAAACACCCCTCTTTGCACGTGAGGCCCTTTCGAAGGGTGGTGCGAAACTTCAAAAACGCATTCGTTCCGAGATGGCGAGAGAGCAGACCCAATGGCACCAGGATGTCGTGGGCGGGAAGCGCCGCATTTACAAACTCAATCCCCATCAAATCGGTATAACGATGTCACACGAAACGGGGCGTACCCACCCGTTGAAAAACATGTCGAGACTCATCAATTCCTATATCTCTCCCAACAATCCCTACTTCGTAGCGGTGGGCGGGGCGCACCCGACCTTTTATCCTCTCAAAATCCGTGACGGCAAGGTGGTTGGCAGCATGGGGCGGGTGAAGGGCGTGAGTAAGACCGGCGCCGCCATTTTGCACAAACTCAACACCGGTGAGGTCACGCCGGAGCATCCGTATTACAATCGATCCTGGATTCCCAATGCCAATTATCCGCATCGAGGGTTTTACGAGCGGGCCTGGGGGTCCGTGCGGGGACAGGTGGAAGATACGATCATCAAAAGTTTCACCCGATCCGTTTTGCGAACGATGAACCAGATGCAGTTTGAGGAACGAAAGGTCAAAGCGTGATCCCAATTTTCGATATTCAAAAGGCTATTTACGACGCTTTAAAAAACGACGTGGATTTCAATGACAAGTGCGCCGGGTATTTTGGCGAAGCGTTTAGCTATAATATCGACAAGAGTGAAGTCACTCAGAATGATATCTACCCAATGTTCATCATTCATAAAAACTTCGCTTCCCAGACCAGGGAAGGGGAATTGTACGCCATTCAATTCAACCTGTTGACGATGTTGGGCGGGTATGTCAATGATCGCTATCCCAACATCGTGATGACGGAAGATTTGGCTTACGATGCGGTGAAAATAGCGGACGATGCGGTTTGCGGCCTTGGCTTGAAGCGCATCACCACGAATCATTTTCTGGCGGCGCCTATCGATGGTTCGGATGATATCGAATGGGTTGTAAATTTAGGGTACGAGCGTACCAACGAAATGAATTTCATATAGGAGTTAAAAATGAGCTTCAACGCAAAAGAATTAAGATGGTACTACGAGGATGTACCTGGTGAAAAACCCGCCGATCCCGATAACAAACTGATCCAGACGGCAGAAGCATACAGCTTGGCGCAGAATTTCCCGAGCGAAACGGTGCAGACCCTGGGGGCGGGCGGCGAGGCGTCTCCCAAAGTTCTGGGTACGCCGTCTTACGAAGGTGATCTGGGTCTCGTTCTCACGGGTGAGCTTATGCCTATGCTGCTTATCCACAGTGTCGGCGACGCCACTATGACTACACCGACAACAACGGCTTGGCAGGCTGGGACGGCTTACATGGAAGGTGATCTTGTAGAACATTCCGACGGAATACATATGTTGTGGTGTCAAACCGGCGGTACGTCGGGGTCAAGTGAACCGGATGTCAATTCAGCCAACGAGTTCGACACGGTGACGGACGGTTCCGTGACCTGGGTAGTTCGTGACAATCTCGTCAAATACACCGGTCAACGGGACGATTGTATCTCCACGTTCGGTATCGAAATGACGTTCGCTTCCGGCGGCTGCGGCGGTGTTACCGCGGAGTACATTCACGAAAGATACGGCGGGCTTCGGATCAACTCCATCGAGTTCGCAAAAAGCGGCGACGACAGCGGATTCCGTACCACGGCGAGTATTGTCGGTATGAGCGGTGACGACGACGTTACCAATCCCAACTACGAGGATCAGGGCGGGATGGATGACACGCTCAATAAAATGTTCTTCGGGGCATGCGATCTTCAAATCCTGATCGATGACGTGCCGGTCACGAACACTACGGCGGCCACGGCAACCATCAACCGGAATATCACCACGGACAAAGGCGTGAATTGTGGTGACAACGTGACCCAGGTTGGCGTTATCGAAATCACCGGTTCTCTCACGTGTCTTATGGATATCGAGAGCTATCGTCGTATGGCGAACCGTGAGGTTCACAAACTCTCATTTGTGTACACCTATAAAGGCGATTACACTCAGATCGATTTCAACCAGGTGCAGTTTGACCGGGTGGCTCCGAGTGTTGAACCTTCTCGTTACGTGACGTTTGAAAGCGCTTTCAGCGGCTTCGGTACGAATACGCAGCCGTCTATCGATTATGAGTGTATTACGAGCCTACACTACAGTCATTAAGACAACCGGGCATGGTGTTGCTTCGCCCCGGCACCATGCCCTTTTAGCTTGCAGGTCAGGGGCGAAAATATCAAGGGGTGAAAAATGAACGAAAACTACAACGAATACTTGGAAAAATTCGGCACTACGCCGATGGACGAACCGGAAATCTACAAAGTTTTTATCGAAAACAAAGAGAATGTGCAGGACACGATGCTTTCCATCGTCGATCTTGTCGAGGAACGTATCGGGACCCAGGTGGAGGATTACGATTTCCTCGGATTGGTCATGAAGCGCGTGTTTGGCTTGCGG
Organism: Sulfurovaceae bacterium; assembly: GCA_029933395.1. GTDB lineage: Bacteria > Campylobacterota > Campylobacteria > Campylobacterales > Sulfurovaceae > SZUA-451. The sequence continues at coordinate 4,719 of JAOZOG010000099.1, forward strand.
GACGATGAGGGGAATTTCAAACACACTCCCAATACCGAAAACATCGAACCGTTGAAGCCGAGAGACGGGTTGGCGTTTCTGAAATATATCGAGTCGGAGGAAGCCACCCAGGACGACATGATCGAATGGCTCAAAGAGCGAACGGACATCCCGGACGATCTCCATCAATGGGAAAAGAAACTCATCATCGAAGAGCAGATTCAATACGCCGTTGACGGTACAAAAACCTTCCTTGGGGGAGCGCTGGGAAACTGATCGAGTGGGCATTCGACCCCGGCTTGGTCAATGCCCGCAAATCCCTATCGGGAATGACGAAAGAAGCCATCGAGAAACTGGATGATCCCTATCTTGAAAAAGCCGCCTTTGTTCCCCCGGCACCGCAAAAAGCCTATGAGATTTTTTCTTTCCTGCGTACCAATATCCCACATTGTGTGATACCTTCGGGATACGGTATAATCGGAGTAGATAAAGACAGACTCGAAAGGATGGCCGAACGACGGGGTATTGATTTGATTCGGTTCGATCAATTCGTGGAGTTATACATAGAAAAGGCAGTGTCATCATGGCAAACTCAACAATCGGCGTCGAATTAGATGCGAGTTCGGCGTTAAAGGAACTCGACGAGTTAAAGTCGGAATACAATCAGGTTCTGACCGAAATTACGACTTGGGATAAAAAATCTGCCCAGTATACGAGAGAACAAGTCAAACTTCAAAAAGAATTGGCCGCCGCACGTGTCAAGGCTGCAAATGCCGGTCGGGGCACCGTAAGTTACAAAGCCGCACGTGATGAGGTAAAAAGACTCGAAGCGGCGTACAAAGCACTTACTGCCCAACGTCGTGAGGCCGCCGACGTTACAAAACTTCTCCAAAAGCGTCAAACAGAAATCACCAGGAACATGAAATCCCAGGTGCGGGCTACGAAACAGGTTACTGTGGCGAACAAAAGTCTCGAAAAGAGTGATAAGGATTTGATACGAACGATTGTTCATAAAATTCGTACTTATGAATCTTTGTTTGTGGCTTTTTATACTCTTCGTAAAGTTTATGAATCTACCGTAGGCGCTGGCCTTGAATATAACGCTATGGTGGAACGTGAAACGATCGGTCTTCGACTTTTGATCAACCAGACCACGCAATACACCGACGCCCAGGGTAAAGTGGTCAAGGGGATGAAAGCATACGCTTTGGCTTCCAAAGAAGCCGGTAAAGCTATGAAGATCGTCCGGGACATCAATGTCGAGACACCTCACACTTTGACACAGACACTTTCCATTTACAAACTTCTCGTTCCCCAGGTAAAACAGTTCGGTGGCAATCTCGAACAGGTCGGGGAAATCACGAAGGGTGTTTCACTTCTCGGTGCCCAGATGGGTGTGGAGTATCAGGAAATCTTGAAGGTCATCGACTCTATGTTCAGTGGCCAGATGCACGAATCCGGGTTGAAGCGTGCGCTTTCCGTCGTGGGAATTACACCGGAAGCCATTCGAAAAGTCAAAAAAGAGGGTGGTGATCTCGTCCAATTCATGTTGGATCGTTTGAAACTTGTAAATTTCGCCGCTGAGGATACCCGCAACAGCTGGCAGGGACTGGTAGCCCAATATAACACGTTGCTTGACAATTTGCGAGGCGAGGCGTTTAAACCGTTTTTCGGAGCGGCAAAGGATTCGTTGGACGTTCTCAATCAAATGATACGAAAATCCACCGATGATATCGTTAATTTCACGGTCACTATTCAACGGTACATACAAGTTATCGATCTTTCTGAAATGTTGAGTATCGGCATGGGTGCTTGGTATTCCATGAAATTGGCCATTATGGGTGTTGTCGAGGCTTTCGCTCTTTTGAATACCACCATTGCCGGTGGGTCAAAAATGTTTAACGTTTATGCTCAAGCTGCGGTAGCGTTTTATGGGTTATTGGAGCTGGGGCGTGTGCAAATAGAGGAAGATCGTAAAAAGCGCAAAGAGTATTTCGACGACATGGCAAAAGACGCCGAAACGATCATAAATTACCTTCCAGCTGAGAATGTGGCCAAAGATAAAAAACTTCAACAAGATTTGAAAGATTTGGCCAAAGCGTACAAGGAAGCCGCCACCGCTGCCGAGAAAGCGGCCATCGCTGCCGAGATGAGAACCAAAGCCCAGGAACGAGAGGCTTTACGAGTAAAGAAATCACGAAAAGAAGCCCGTGAAGAGGGCATACTCGATGAGAGTGGCAAAATCAAAGCCTCCGCAAGACCGGTGGGTGACTTTAGAAAATCAACGGAATACGTAAACGAGTTTCGTGATGCTTTGAAGGGCGCCAGGGACGAGTATTGGGCATTGACACACGAAGGGGGTGATGTCGCCGGTATTGTCAAAAAAATCGGGGAATACAACGATCTGTTGCGAAAACGTGAGAAGATACGGTCACAAATCGGCAAACAGGGTATCGATCAGGAAAAGGTCAAGCAGCAGTACATCAAGGTCAACCTCGATCTTCAACAGAAAGAGAACGAGATTGTCAGTGCCGGAAACACATTGCGTGACAAAGGCATCCAGACACTCGAAAAAGAAGCAAAACTTCGTGAGCGTAACCGACAGGCGGCATTCGATCTTGTTGAAACTTTGAAGCGTCAATACGTCAAGGGTTACGCTTTCGACCAGGACACGGTGAACAATTACACGTTGGTCAACACGCTTTACGAGCAGGGGTTGATCCCCAACGCCGAAACGTATCGGCAAATCATCGAGGGTTTGAACAAAGAAACGATCGAGCATTATGAAGGTCTCGACAAGGC
>JAOZOG010000411.1 GCA_029933395.1 Sulfurovaceae bacterium
CTACTACCGTATGCTCGCCAGCAGCTCCTATCAATGGCAGAAACTATTGCTTCAACCTATCTTCCCGCCCACACCTAACGATAAATCAGGAAGGCACTTCGACTCCCATCGCTTCATAAATCTCTTTTTGTTTCTCCAGTACCTCTCCGACACGAATCTTCTTGCCCGAATACCCGAAGCACTCGATCACATCGAGTTTGTCCAGTAGACTTTGCAGTGTATATTTTTTATAGAGTTTTTTCACCTGCATTCGTTTTTTGATATAGGAGAGATAGATCAAGGCGATGAAAGCGACAAAGAGCTTTCCATCGAGACTCTGTTCGGAAGAGACAAGCAGGCGTCTCATATTGAGTCGCTCCTTGAGATTGCCAAACGCTTTTTCGACCACATCTTTGTTTCTGTAAATCTCCAATGCCCTCTTCGCGTCCATCGTTTCGTTACCAAGAAGCACAAAGAAGCCGAAATATCTTTTCGTTTTGGCGACGGCATCGGTTTTGATCTCTACACGGATACCTCTTTTGGGTGTACGTGTCACGATGAAGTACTTTTCGTAAAACGCGCTGTGTGCCTTGAGTGGTTTCTCCTCTATCAGTTCTTCTCTTCGTTCGATCAGGCGTTTATCAAACGCCTTTTCATCCTCCGCAGCCTTTTCGATATTGAAGTAGTAGTGCAGATAGATACGCTTCTTTCTGAGGATATAGTCTTTTTTGTAGGGACGATACTGTCTGTATGTCCATACACTCTGCACCGTATGGGAATAGAGTTCATACTCGGGTATATAATGCTCATAGGAGCGGAAGGTGTCGTAGATACCCTCGAGCTCCTTTTGCACGAAAGCAAGAGACATTTTAGAAGAGACGATGAACTTTCGATGTGATGCGTAGAGTGCGGAAATGTTCTCTTTGGAGTAGAACCCTCTGTCCATCACAAGCTTCACTTTTGCAAAACCCAATCGATCCAGATCGGCAAGCAGTTGTGTCAGAGTTTTGGAATCGGGAATATTCCCTGCAAGTTTACGGTAATGAAACGGCAGGTTGGACGATTGGCCGTAGACGACAGCGAGATTGAGTTGGGCAAGAAGATCGTTCTCTTTGTTGTATCCGTATTGGACTTGACGCAGAGTCTCGGAGTAGCTGGAGATAGAAGTGGTATCGTATGCCCAGAACTCCCTGTCGGCTTTGTGTCTTCCCCAGCGTGTCAAAAAAGCGTTCTTCTCCGCTTCTGTAATCGAAGCGAAAAGTTCACTGCTTCTTTGAGAAGGGATATCCTTGTCGTGAGGATGCTTATGGAGTGCTCCCCACTTTTCGAAACGAAAGAGTGGTGCATCCGCTTCGAGAATGAGATAATAGGCGATCGAGAGTATCTGTGTGTATCTTTCGCCAAAACAGTGTTCGAGATCTTTTCGTAGTCCCAGCTTCTCTCCGATGGCATCGAGCAGATAAGTCGCACCGTAGAAACTGCGACTCGGTAGTTTTTTGAAGTGCTCCTCTTCGGCAAGAAATGCCGCTTTCCCTCTTTTGTGTCCTCTCCCGTCGGTGGGTACGATCCTGCCGTCTTCCGTCACTCTGCCGATAAGTTTTCTTTTGGCGCGCGATTGCTTCTTCTCCTTATCCCAGTACGAGACGGATTCATAAGCGTAGGTGATACCCGAGCGCTTGTCTTTTTGATGAACGATGGCAGCCATAGTGATCCTTTGAATGGTTATGTATTATAACACATAACGATGTTGAAGTCAAGAGGAAATGGCCTGCAATTGTCGGGATTATTTTGGATTTATTGTTAGGTGTTGGCGGGAATGGAGGTGATAGAGCATACGCCCCCACAGCATCAGTATCAATACGAGAAGTGGAACCCGGGACGTATCCTCAACTGGGCGAATGGTATCGGAACCAATACGGTGGCACTGATGC
>JAOZOG010000412.1 GCA_029933395.1 Sulfurovaceae bacterium
CCGCATTATACCTATGAAGAGTACAAAAAGTGGGAGGGGAACTGGGAGTTGATCTACGGTGTACCCTACGCGATGTCTCCTGCACCGATGATCCGGCATCAGGCCGTGAGCAATAAAATAGCCTGGCAACTTCAAGAAATACTACAAGAGTGTGAAGCCTGCCAGGCACTCTTGCCTGTGGATTGGAAGATAGACGATACCACTATCGTCCAGCCGGACAACCTGGTCATCTGCCATAAGCCTCTCCACGAAGCCTACATCACCAAATCACCCCGAATCATCTTCGAAGTACTTTCCGCATCTACCGCAATGGTCGACAAGAACCTCAAGTATGAACTCTATGAAAAAGAAGGCGTGGACTACTATATTATCGTAGACCCCAAAGAGACGATCGCCAAAATCTACAGACTCAAAGAGGGAAGATACATCAAGGTCTGCGACGCCCACGAAGAACAGATCGATTTCGATCTCGGTGAATGTCTCTTCTCGTTTAATTTCGGGAAGATCTGGTAATACCCTATTAGATTTTTTTCATTACCGGAGTCACATATGGCCCATATTATCCGACTGTTGTAACTGACCCTACGCAAAGATTTCCTGCGCAGAAATCCTCCGATCCAGACATTCGACATACATCTCGTCTTCACCTCCATAGCAACGGTCATAGAGATATTTTTCCTCTTTCAGCGAAAACTTATCGATCGTTTTTGCCAGAGGATCAACGATGAAATAGTTCAAAATACCACACTGCTCATAGAGATCTTTTTTGATACTTTTGTCCTTGTAGGCAGTCGATGGCGAAAGCACTTCAAAAATCGCACAGGGCCTCTGCTCATCCTCGCAGTAGAGCAGAATATCAGGCTGTACGACATTGATGGCTCCGGCACACTCGATCTTCAGATCATATGGAGCGATCACGGGAGTACAATCACTCTCTTTTTGTAGCTGCTTCAGGACAAAAAAGATATTTCCCACAATATCCTGATGTTCGCGGCTCGCCCCACTCATCATATAGATATGCCCAAAGATCAGCTCGTAGCGTTCTCTATCCGGAGTCGATTGATCTATTTCGAGATAATCTTCATAACTGTAATTTTCCAATTTCTGTGCTTCCATAATCTCTCCTTCTCTCTTCTAGATATATTATAGCCTACTATGTATACGTATTGCAAATTGGCACGTCTATCAGCGTGCCTAATATTGGTCGGTGGGACCGACCCTACGTGTGTATCTGCCGACAATACAATAAATCACTGGTATCGTCCGATAATGACATTAAAGCCATTTACCCTCCATTAAGCTTTTTAAGTTACAATTAAGACAAGAAAATGGTTCGCTGAGCCATCTTCTTAATTGACTTAAAAGGATGCACAATGAACAAGCAAATTGTCGGTAGACACTTTGAACTGACCGAACCGATCAAGAATTATGTAGAGGCGGCTCTGGATAGTGTGGAGAAATATAACCTCAATATCATTTCGGCTACGGCAATCATCTCGGGTGACGAAAAGAATGGCAAAAAAGGCTACAGTGTCGAATTTGTCATCAACCTGAAAGATAAGAATACCATTGTCATCACACAAAGAGACAAAGATGTCTATGCGGCGATCGATATCGCAATCGAAAGAGTCAAAAAGTCCCTGCGAAGGTATGCGGACAAGATCAAGGGGCATCGTGTCATGAGCTTCAAAGACCTTGGAGAAGGTGCCGAGGCAGTTGGTGAGCTCGAATCAGAAGAGACTGAAATCGTCCCAATGCATCTTGAGCTTCACAAGCCTTTGGATTTCGATGAGGCAGTACAACTGCTCAAAGAGGAGAAAAAACGCCAGTTCATCGTCTTCAATGACACAGACGGACTGATGCGCGTTATGTACAAAAGAGCCGATGGGAAATTCGGACTCTA
>JAOZOG010000413.1 GCA_029933395.1 Sulfurovaceae bacterium
TCGTATACCCAGTCGATATCGTCGTCGCGTTCACGCACCGCAGTTCCCGTATTCGCCGACAGCATTATTCCCATATCCGTAGCCGTTCCCCTGCTTACGTTCATTTCATATCTCGCCACCATTCCGTATCCCGGATACGCCAATCCGTTCTTCTGAATTATCTGTCCCGGAACCACGTAGGAGTCGAATCGTGCTTTCTTCTGTCTGATCTCTACCTCCGCTCTCGCGAAATCGGTGATTACTGACCTGTGGAATTCCGGAAGCATCTTGATTCTTTCATCGTTTACGACAATTCTTTCCGTTTCCGATTCCAGCATCAGTACCATTTTGTCCATATAATTGATACGGCACGACATCTCTTCGAAATGCTCATGTGCTTCAGTTTTATGGCTTACTCTTTCTGCGTACGGATATACGACTGCCATATACCTTTTCGGGAACCAATGCTCGATGCCCATCCTTTTGATCGCTTTCGCTACCAGCGGATGTGCCGGATTCAGATAGTTTCCCGCACCGTCCGTCAGAAGCACTCCGTAGATCGTTTCGGGATTTTCGGCTATCATTTCCACCAGTTTCACGACCGGCTCGATTCCTTTCAGGTTTCTGTACTTGAATATCGTATTGATGTCGAAATGCGATTTGAATCTGTCGATCAGCATCCATTCTCCAAAATCCGCGTGCTCCGCATAACAGTATGCGTCTCCGTCGCTATCGAACGATGCCACTTCTCCGGGACACCATGACGGTATGTTTTCGATTCCGACTCCCGATGAGCCCGGATTGCTTGCGATTCCGTACATGATTTCGAACGGATTTATCTCACGTGGAACATTGTCCCTGATGTCTATTACGGTAGCGTACAGCATCTGCTTTTTCATCTGCATATATTCTGTCGCCCTGTTGAGGAATTCATTCGGATACGTATTTACCAGATTCGCTTCGAATTTCATCACGTCTTCGTTCAACAGCTCTCTCGGGCTTTTGTCTGCATCGTACGACGGTTCTCTCCCCGGGTTTATATCTACGTTCATCCACGATGCGTCATTCTCGTTGCTCATACTATGCTCCTCCTGTGTTTCGCTTTGAATTCAGCCAGCTTGGTTCCGGGTTCGTAGTTTTCGCCGTGATCTCTCATTCTTTGCATTTCCATAAGGATATCCATGAAGTTGAGAGTCATGTCGAAGACTCCTGCCCAGAACGCTCTGATGTCCATCTTTCCATAGGTTTCCGTCACCAGATCGACTTCCACATCCGGCCTGTACCAGATTTCGCACGTGTCTCCATGGTGTCCGAAAAACAGGAAGTTCGCTCCTTCCTCGTGCATCAGCTTTCTCGTCTGAATATCGGGTGATCCGATGAACAGCCTGTGGCCCGTTCCGTTTCTGTATGTACGCAGAAGATGTCGGTTCATGTATGTATTGTTCGACTGGAACGAGAATGCTTGTTGCAACAGCCTGTTTCTGCTCACTATGTACGTTTTGCTCATTATGCGGTCATTGTGCATGAAATCTTCTACCATTATCGGGTCTGTCGGCATATCCGACATGTCCATCATGATTCTCGGAACGTTGTCCGCCGTGAATACGTCGTCGTCTACGATCGTTGTGAGCTGTCTTTCCGTATTTACCCCCTGCTGTTCCAGGTACAGTCTCGATGCCGTGGCGATGATATAGAGCAGATTCGTCATAAACCCTCCGACGCCTACGACAACCATTCTGTGCATAAGTATTTTCGAGTTTATGATTTTGTTTCTTGCCCATATCGTCACCTCCTGGACAGATTTGCATTCTTCCGGCGGTTCTCCTCCGAATTTGAGCCAGTTCACCACGATGCGCTCGAACAGTTTTCCCGCAGGTACGGAGTCCGTGGCTCCCGCCCACCATGTGACGTTTCTGTTCTGCAG
>JAOZOG010000414.1 GCA_029933395.1 Sulfurovaceae bacterium
GACAAGCCAAGCGCCAATCCGGAGATGGTCAAGTCTCAATTGGCAGAGATGGATGTGCTCGCTACCGACTGGGGCGGAGAGTATGAGTTTGTCGAGGTGTCGGCGCATACCGGACAGGGGATCGAAGAGCTGCTCGAAGTGATTCTGCTTCAATCAGAAGTGATGGAGCTCAAAGCGGATCCGACACGTAGAGCCAAAGCGATCGTGGTAGAGAGTTCTCTTGAAAAAGGATTCGGACCTGTTGCCAATGTGATTGTCAAAAACGGTACCCTTCATGTCGGTGACAGTGTCATCGTGGGTAATACCTACGGCCGTATCAGGACGATGCGAAGCGATGATGGCAAAGTGCTGAAAGAGATCGGACCGGGAACGCCTGCCGCGATCATAGGACTCAACCAGGTACCGGCTGCCGGTGATGTTCTTGTCGCGATGGAGAGCGAACGGGAAGTGCGAGAGTTGGCAGAGAAGCGTGCAGAGTACGCAAGAGCCAAGCAACTCTCCAAGAGTACCAAGGCGACACTGGATGATCTCTCTGCACTGATTGCAGAAGGACAGCTCAAGTCACTGCCTGTCATCATCAAGGCGGATGTACAGGGTTCTCTGGAGGCGATCAAGGGAAGTCTGGAGAAACTGAAAAATGAAGAGGTCAAAGTGGATGTGATCCACGAAGGCGTCGGAGGTATCACCGAAAGTGATGTGACATTGGCAGATGCGAGTGAAAACTCGGTTATTCTCGGATTTAACGTCAGGCCGACAGGTGATGTGAAGAAGAAGAGCAAAGAGCTCGGTGTCGAGATCAAAACCTATACGATCATTTATGATCTTCTCGACGATGTCAAGGCCCTGCTTGGTGGAATGATGAGTCCGGTCGTGACAGAAGAGATCACGGGACAGGCAGAGGTACGAGAAACCTTTGTCGTTGGAAAAGTTGGTACGATCGCAGGATCCAAAGTCATAGAGGGTGTTATCACCAGAGGCAGCAAAGCACGTCTGATCCGTGATGGTGTCGTCGTCTATACCAGTACCATCTCTTCACTGAAGCGCTTTACCGAAGATGCCAAAGAGGTCAAAAACGGCTTCGAATGTGGTATTATGCTCGAGAATTTCAATGATATCAAAGCAGGCGATATCTTTGAAACCTTCAAAGATGTGGAGGAGCAGGTCACACTATGACGCAAGAGGAGATCAAGCGCCACCGTGTCGAGTCGGTTCTCAAAGAGATCATTCCCGAAGCACTGGGTACACTCGATGACAGCCGGATCAATTCTCTCCTGGTTACGGATGTAGTCTGCTCCAAAGGCAGAAGCGATGCCAAAGTCTATCTGGAACCCTCAATTTTGAGTGAAAAAGAGCAGAGTGAAGCACTCAAGCAACTTCGCAAAGTATCAGGCTATATCCAAAACCAGTGCAAGCAGATGGAGGGGTGGTTCAAAGCGCCCCGTATGACATTTGAGTTTGACCATCAGCTTGAGAAAATCAGTCGGATGGAAGCACTGTTCAAGCAGATCGAAGAGACCACACACAGTGCTTCGCACAAAGAGGATAAAACCGATGAATCTTGAGAATGAGATCGCAAAAATCGTCAAGGCCAATGGTGCACTGCTATATGATATCGAAACAGTCAGCGAAGCCGGTGAAACGATCTATCGTGTCTCCATCACCAAAGAGAGGGGTGTCGACCTGGATCTTTGCGCCGATATCTCCAGTGCACTCTCCCCCTTTCTGGATGTCCATCCACCGATGAATGCCCCTTATCGCCTGGAAGTCAGTTCTCCCGGTATCGAGAGAAAACTGCGAAATCCGGACCATTTCCGGGGTGCGCTCGGCGAAAAAGTCAAGTTGAAAGTTCCCGGCGAGGACAGGCTCAGGGGCGTCCTGAAGAGTGCGGACGACAAAGGTGT
>JAOZOG010000415.1 GCA_029933395.1 Sulfurovaceae bacterium
TTCATCTTACCAGCCTGACAGCGCTTTCTTCGCCTCTTCCGTCAGCTCCTTCTTCGGTTCCTGCTTCTTTCGCAGTCCCTTCAGAGGCACACGTTCGAGATAGGATTCCCATTGCTTTTCGTCCCGGCCTTTTCCTGTCGCCGTTCCGTCGAGATTGATGAAGTCGATGACATCGTATCGGATCGATGTCTCTCCGTTGTATTCGCTCTCATACTGCTGGACGACAGCCTTCAGCTTCTTGCCGGTCAGTTCCGGAAACGCCTTCACTTCCTCCTGGTTCCCGAATCTCTCTACCGTCGCGTCTTTCGGCTTGAGCTGTTTCAGCTCCGTTCCGCACGCTTTCAGGAAATGCTTGACCTGGAACCACGACGGCAGAGGCTGCTCCTTTCCGTTCTTGTCGGTATAGGTCGCCTTGTTGCCTTTCTCGTCTCCTGATTTGATCCAGCCCGTATAATAGAGTGTCCGTCCTCCGAGAGGATTGTCCGGATCGATTTCCGTCATTTCGACATTGAAGCTCGTGGCTCCTCCCTGCGATTTCGCCAGATACACTTTTTCGACTTCCACCGGATAGACTCCCGACATCGGCAGTCCTGCCGACCGCTGTGCATTCTCGGTTTCCTCTACGCTTTCATCCAACAGTTCGTCTGTCAATCCCCAATCTACGCTCATTATTTATCTCCTTCATTGTTTGTGTTGTTTGTATTGTTCGTGATTTCAGCCACTACCTTCTGCTCGCCTTTGCTGTCTCTCCGTCCGTTCGATATTCTGAACGATTGAAGTGTCAGATTCGCTCCGAAGTTGTCTTTGATATACCTGTTGATCGCATTGTGCAAATCCGCATTGTCCAGAATGATTGTCATATTATTCTCCTTTTATCATTTCGAATATGGGCTTCAGCCCTTTCTCTTTGTCATACTCCATCGTCTGGGGAAGCTTCGACGACCTGTCTTTTCCGTCGAATTCTCCAGTCGGAGCGCATACGAATTCCCTGTTTCCTTCCTCGTCTATCTTGATGAGAAAGACTTCGTCATAAAGGGAACCAAGCTTCGCCTGTACCTTCTTTGCCGGAATCAACGGCAGAATCTTGTCGTCGTATCCGACCTTCACGTTTTCCGGCAATGCCAGAATCAGGACATTGATACCGTCCAGATCCCTGAAGCTTTTCGCTATCGCCAGCATAATGTCGGTAAAACGCATCCACAGCTTCATCGAATCCTTCATCGATGCGAATTCCGGCTCCTTCTTCAGATCGGCTACGACCATCTCTCCGATCTCCGTGATCGAATCGATGACGACCGTATCGTAGTCGGCTGTATGATCTCTCACATATGCGAACGCTTCCTTCAGTTCGCTCAGGTTTGTAACCCGTATGCTGTCCACTGCAACATCGTTGAGAGTCAGATCGCCGCCTTCCGCCGATATGATGATCGTCTTGCCGGTGCTTCTCGCAAGATTCGTCTTCCCGGAACCACTCGGTCCCACGACGAGCATCTTGATTCCGCTCCTGTTCGCAGCACCTTTCGTGCTCGTTACCTCTATAGCCACATTCATACCTCCTGTCTGTATATAAGGGAACCAGGCCTCCCCAGACCTTGGTTCCCTACGGCTACTACAACAAAAACGTCGGCTTGCACTTCGACGTTTCTTTCACTACTTCGCGGAGCTTTTAACGTCATCACCGCACGATTGGACGAATTTCTTTTCGAACCACGCTTTGTGGACGTTTCTGAATGCTTCGTACCGCTGGTTCCATTTGACCGACACCTTCTTCGCTACGCTTCCATCTCTGCGTCTCCATACGATGACGGCTTTGCCCCAGACGCTCTGATCCAGTTCGATGCTGTGGACATCCCTTATCGGCATACTGTCCTCTGCAGTTCTATCTCGCTCAATGG
>JAOZOG010000100.1 GCA_029933395.1 Sulfurovaceae bacterium
GCGCAGAGCCGAAAGGCGGCGCATAGCAGAGTTCGAGATCGGTCAGATGATCGATTGTCCCCTTGGCACGCATAATCGTCGAGATGACATCGATACGTTTGTCGACATTCCCACGCCCGATCGCCTGTGCACCGATGATTCTGCCTGTCGGCTTCTCGAAAAGCAGCTTCATATGCAGCTCTTCGGAGTCGGGCATGATGCCTACCTTGTCTTTGGGCAGGACAAAAGCGTAGTCATACTCGATACCCATCGCTTTGGCACTGCGCTCATTGAGTCCGACGGCAGCACCGTTGTAGTTGAAGCATTTGACGACAGAGGCACCGATATAGCCGGGATATACTACAGGGATATTGTGGATATGCATCGCAACAGCGCGTGCCTGCCTGAGTGCCGGGCCTGCCAGGGCGATCATCTCATAGTCGCGGGTGATGGGGTTGTAGACCTGTATCGCATCACCTACCGCATAGATGTCGGGGTCGCTGGTTTTATAGTTGTGATCGACCCAGATGGTGTCGCGTTTGCCCAGCTTCAGCCCTGCCTCTTTGGCGAGGATACTATCCGGAGTCACGCCGATTCCGAAGACGATCACTTCAGACTTGAAGCGTTTGCCTGACTTGAGGAGCACCTCATTCTCCTCGAAGCCCGCTACTCTGTCACCGAGTATCAGATCGATGCCGTTATCGATGAGCTCTTTGTGCATGATCTGCGCCAGATCGAAGTCGAACTGCTTGAGTACCTGGTCGGGAGACTGGACCAGGGTGACATTGTGGCCCGCTTCGATCAGGTTTTCCGCTGTTTCGATCCCGATGAAGCCACCGCCTACGACGGTAATCCGATCGGGCTTGATGCTTTCGATGGATTTTTGCAGCTTATCGATATCGACAACATTACGGATCGTAAAGGTATGAACCTTTTCGATACCCGGCAGATCAGGTTTGATGGGCTGGGCACCCGGAGAGAGGATCAGTTTGTCATAGGATTCTCTGTATGTTTCTCCAGTGACCAGATTTTTGACCTCGACCTCTTTGGCTTTGCGGTCGATCGCAACCACCTCATTGTTGACACGCGCATCGATATTGTATTGGTGTTTGAACATGTCGGGACTCATCAGCACCAGATCGTCCGCTTTTTCGATCACTCCACTCAGGTAGTAGGGCAGGCAACAGTTGGAAAAAGAGACATGCGGCCCCTTCTCGAACATCACGATCTGATCCTCTTCACTCAACCGTCTCAATTTTGCCGCGACTGAAGCACCTCCGGCAACACCGCCGACAACCAGATATTTATTCGCCATCTTTTTTCTCCTTTTGACTTGAAAATCAGAGAGAAGCCCCTCTTGTGTCGTTATTTTAGCCAAAGAGAAGGGCAAGTGTTATCGGAAATGCGCAAGGATTTTATTGGTGATTTTGAATATTAGAGTCTTTGTGACTCATCAGGTTTGGACCGTGCGGCGCTTTGTTTCGCACAGCTCGACGTTGGAGAGATGTGCGGCGAAATAGAAACAGACCGCTCCCCAGAGTGTGAAGGCTACCGACAGGCTGCCATCGGGTACGGCACCCGTGACAGGGTTGATGTAGCCGTAGAGTGCAGAGAGCTGGAAGAGGACCGAACCGATGATATTGAGCCAGACAACCCACCAGGTAACCGAAACGAAACGCTTGACATAGGCATCGTGATAGATCTCTACCCATGCAAAAAAGGAGGAGACAAGGAAGAGAACTGATCCGATCATGCCGGGAACCCAGACGAAGAGGTGTTCCCCTGCTGGCGAATGAAAATTGTACATTGCATCGAAGGTGTTGAAGTTGAAGAGAATGGTACCGATGAACTGTGGTGCGGCAGAGAGAAACCCCGGACTACGCAGACCTCTTGTCCACCAGCGCCAGCTCTTCTGTTTCTGCTTCGTACCGGAAAGGAGTGCAATATTGGCATTGATTGCCTGCAACAGCTGTCCATAGGCTGCGGAAGTGAAAAAGATCGAACCGATAAAATAGGTCAGATTGATCTCAAACGAAGAGAAGTGATCTGAAAGATAGAGCTGCATCACGCTGCCTGCGACGAAAAGTGCCGAGCCAACCATAAAGAGTGAACCGACCCACCAGCTGAGCAGATCAGGGCGAATCGCGAAGAGCAGGGAGAGTCTGCCGATCTTCTCCTTGACTTTCCCCATTTTGTCCAGCGGCATATCGCGCAACCCTCTTCGGTATCGCCGGGAGGTCCGCAGATATATTGCGCCTTCCCTGCCGACTTTAATCAGTTGCGTGATGAAAGGACCCCACCGATGCTCACGATTTGCAGGATGTTTGGCGCTCAATTTCTCTTTTTCTGCGGACACACTTGACTCCTCGGTAGCCGTTTTCAATGCACGAAGTATATCCTTAAGTCGATGATTAATTCAAGGGGGATATAATGATGCCATACTGATAAGATCAATCACAACACAGCCAATAAGGACAAAAAATGCTTCACCGAAAAAAAACTGAAAAAGAGATCAAACAAGCCAAAGAGGAAGTGCTAGATCCTGTCTTCGGGGGCAGGGACCTGATGCGGCCTGCGCCCAAGTTTAGACTACCCCGGGAGGAGATGCCACCGCGAAATGCCTACCAGCTCGTGCACGATGAACTACTGCTCGATGGCCACTCCAGACTCAACCTCGCTACTTTCGTCACCACCTGGATCGAACCCGAAGCCCAGCAGCTTATGAGTGAATCGTTCGACAAGAATATGATCGACAAGGATGAGTATCCACAGACAGCCGAGATAGAGATGCGCTGTGTCAATATCATCTCCGAACTTTTCCACGCACGGAGTGATGAAAAGGAGAATGCCTGCGGCTGCTCTACCATCGGATCGAGTGAAGCGGCGATGCTCTGCGGTATGGCGATGAAATGGAACTGGCGTAAAAAACGAAAAGCCCAGGGAAAAGATACGAGCAAGCCCAACTTCGTAACCGGTTCGGATGTGCAGGTTTGCTGGGAGAAGTTCGGTGTTTATTGGGATATCGAACTACGCCACGCACCGATGAAAAAAGAGAATGGCTATCGCGTAGCGATGGAGGATCTCGTAGCCCTCTGTGACGAAAATACGATCGGTGTACTGGGTATCCTCGGCACCACTTATACCGGTGAGTATCAGGATATCAAGAAGCTCGACAAACTGATGGCGGAGTACAATGCCAAGACAGGCTATGATATTCCTATTCACGTCGATGCAGCCAGCGGCGGATTCGTCGCACCGTTCCTCGACTCTCGGCTCGAATGGGACTTCAGGCTTGAGGGTGTCAAATCGATCAATGTCTCAGGGCACAAATATGGCCTGGTGGCTCCCGGAGTAGGGTGGGCGCTCTGGAAGGATTGGTCTTATCTACCCGAAGAGCTGATCTTTCATGTCAGTTATCTCGGTGGCGACATGCCCACCTTCGCGATCAATTTCTCCCGGCCCGGTGCGCAGGTGATCGCACAGTACTACAATTTCGTCAGATTGGGATTTGAGGGATACACAAATATTCACAAAGCCAGCCTTAGTGTCATTATGACCCTCAAGAAGCTGCTCGAAAAGTCCGAACTGGGCGAGGTGGTCATGGAAGATATCCGTATGCCGCTGCTTGCCTTCAAACTCAAAGACAATCACGACTACGACTTCACTGTCTACGATATCTCAGGCAGACTCCGCCGATATGGCTGGCAGGTACCGGCCTATACACTCCCCAAAGATTGCGGTGATGTCTCCATCCTGCGTATCGTCGCCAAAGAGGGCTTCAGCCACGACCTCGCTTCGCTGCTGGTCAAACATCTACGTGAAGTGATGAAAGAGCTCAAATCAGAAAAGCCGAAACGTATCAAACCATCCAGGGAGGCGAAGATCTGCTGACGCTGTTTCGGGATTTGGGCATTATCTTGACATTTTTCTTTAAAAGGGATATTATAACTTGAGTCGAAGACTATAAAGAATTATTACAAAAAGGACTTAAGATGCAATATTATAAAAAAGAAGAAGGAAAAGATCGAATCATCTGCCTGCTCTGCCAGCACTACTGTAAACTCAAAGAGGGTCAGATCGGTATCTGCGGAGTCAACAAAAATGAGGGAGGCGAACTCAAAAACCTCGTCTACGGCCACCCCGTCGCCCTGAATGTGGATCCGGTCGAGAAGAAGCCACTCTACCACCTGCTGCCGGGTTCCAAAGCACTCTCATTCGGAACCGTCGGGTGTAATTTCAAATGCCCATTCTGTCAGAACTGGGATATCTCCCAGGAGCACCGGATCAACGACTCTGTGACAGTCAGTCCGCAGCAGATGGTCGATCTCGCACTCGAACACCAGTGCCAGTCGATCGCCTACACCTATAACGAGCCGACGATCTTCTACCCCTATGCCAAAGATATCGGGGTGATCGCCAGAGAGAAGGGGTTGAAAAATATCTTCGTCAGCAACGGTTTCGAATCGCCCGAGATTGTCAAAGATATGGCAAGCTGGCTCGACGCAGCCAATATCGACCTCAAGAGCTGGGATGACGATTACTACAAAAAGGTGCTCAAGGGCGGACTCGAAGCGGTAAAAGATACGCTGAGAAATATGGTCGCCGAAGGGATCTGGGTGGAGGTCACGACACTGCTGATCGAAGGCGAAAACGACAGCGACAAAGACCTGACCGAGATGGCGGAGTTCATCGCCAACGAGTTGGGACGCCACGTTCCCTGGCATCTGAGCGCCTTCCATCCCGACTACAAGATGCAAGACCATGACTTCACCAAGCTCGATACGCTCAAGCGGGCCAGTGAGATCGGCAAGAAGGCGGGACTCTACTATATCTATATGGGAAATGTTCCCGTACACGGAGATACATACTGCCCAGACTGCGGCGAACTGCTGATCGATCGTACCGGCTATTCGGTGACGATCAACAAGCTGGAAGAGGGCCATTGCCCCAAGTGTAAGCGGGAGATCGAAGGGGTATGGAAATAAGATCCGATTTGGGACCGGGTTTTTTGGCTCTGAACCCCAATTGGAATCGGAAGGCTTCGCCTCCGCTTTTGTTCGGGACTGAAGCCTCCGACTCCATTGAGAAAATAAAAATGAATATTATATAAAAGGATAAAAAATGAGCACAAGAGAAACAGCCGTCGCCGGACAATTCTATCCGGCAAGCGCAGAAGAGATCGAGAAGATGCTCGATCATTACAATCAAATACTGGATGAACATATCAAAGATGAAAATCTGCTGGCACTCAAGCCCAGAGCGGTCATCGTACCCCATGCGGGCTATGTCTACTCGGGCTTTACGGCCAATATCGCCCTGCGTCTGCTGGGCAACAGCGATATCAAGCGTATCGTGGTGATCGGGCCGAGCCACCGTGTCTTTGTCAGCGGTACGAGTGTGTCGGATTATGACAGCTATCGCACCCCTCTGGGGAGATTTCCTGTCGACCGGGAGCTGGTCGGAGAACTGAAGCACCGCTTTGGCCTGCAGTTCCAGCCTGACGCCCATCAGGAGCACAGCACCGAAGTGGAGATGCCGCTGATCAAGGAGTATCAGCGTGACGTCTCTGTCGTGGAGCTGGTCTATGGACAGGAGCAGCCCTCGCATCTGGCGGAGGTGATCGACTATCTGCTGGATGACCCCGAGACCGCCGTAGTGATCAGTACCGATCTGAGCCACTACTACGATATCGAGAAAGCCAAAAGACTCGACACGATCTGTCTCGATGCCGTACAGAAGCTCGATCCGGCAGAACTGCATCAGGGGTGTGAAGCCTGCGGCAAGATCGGTGTCGAAGCGATGCTGATCGCCGCCAAAAAGAGAGGCCTCAAGCCGATACTGCTCGACTACCGCACCAGTGCCGATGCGAGTGGCGACGAGTCGCAGGTTGTCGGTTATATGAGTGCGGCCTTTGTGGCGTAAGGTGCCGCAGGGTGCTGCGTTTATGCCCACCGATTATTCTGGTTAGTGCCGAGTGTGGTGGGCTTGAAAGCCCACCCTACAGCAAAAAAGGCACAATGAAATAAATAAAAAGGAATATATAATGCCATACAAAAGCAATAGAGAGCTGATCGATTCAATGATCGCCTCCGGAGTTTTGAAAACACCACGCATTATTGACGCATTCAAAAAAATAGATAGAAAATATTTTGTTCCCGAGGAGTTTTCGGAACATATCTATATCGACCGGCCGTTGCCTATCGGAAAAAATCAAACGATATCACAGCCTTCAACGGTTGCGTTTATGCTGGAGTTGCTCCAGCCTGAAGAGGGCGACAAAGTATTGGATATCGGATCGGGGTCAGGATGGACGGCGTCACTGCTCTGTGCCATCGTCGGAGAGCGTGGTTCTGTTCTGGGTCTCGATAGAGTCGATGATCTCGTCGAGCAGGGAAAAAACAATATCAAAAAGTTCGACTTCAAGCAGTGCCAGATCAGAAAGGCCGATGCCAAACTGGGTGTGCCGGGCGAAACATTCGACAAGATACTGGTTTCCGCCAGTTCGGAAGAGATCCCCGAGGAGCTGTTCGCCCAGCTGAAAGTCGGAGGGACACTGGTGATTCCTGTCCGCAACTCTATTTATCGGTTCAAGAAGCTCTCCCCCGAGAAAATAGCACAGGAAGAGTATCAGGGCTTTGTCTTTGTTCCTCTCATTTACGAAAAGTAAGCATCCGCAATGCAGTGGGAATTGACCTTTCTGGGTACCGGAGCCGGGAGACCGACCAAAGAACGCAATGTCTCTGCCGTCGGCCTCTCGCTGGAGCAGGAGAGCAGTTGGTATCTCTTTGACTGTGGAGAGGGGACGCAGCGACAGATTATGTACAGCGGCCTCTCCAGCGGCAAGCTCGGGACGATCTTCGTCTCCCATCTGCATGGCGACCACTATTATGGCCTCCCCGGACTGCTCGACTCCAGAAAGATGGACAGGATCACGAAACCCTTGACAATCTACGGCCCCAAAGGGATCAAAGCATTTCTCGATTGTGTGCTGGACACATCGGTAGAAAAGCTTGGTTATCCGTTACATATTATAGAATATGAAACTCATCAGGAGATTGATTTCCCTCACTTCAGCCTCAAAATTCTACCGCTCCACCACTCCATCGAAAGCCACGCTTTTTATATCAAAGAGCACACTGTCAGCAACAAATTGGATGAAGAGAAGTTGCGTGCCGCAGGCCTGCCACCTTCACCACTCTATGGAGAGTTGAAGCAGGGCAGAACGGTCACTTTCGAAGGCAAACACTATGACCCGAACGACTACCTCCTCGAGCCTATCGAAGGCCGCTCCCTGATCATCGCAGGAGACAACAGCGAACCGGAGATACTGGGTGACTATCTGGACGATCTCGATCTGCTGGTACACGAATGTACCTACACCCAGGAGGTCTTCGACCACCTTCCTGTCAAGATACTCCATACGACAGCCAGGGAGCTGGGAA
>JAOZOG010000416.1:0-898 GCA_029933395.1 Sulfurovaceae bacterium
GTCGAAAGATTGTGCCAGGCTTTTCTTATCCACTCTGTAGACAATCTATCGTTCATACCAGATATTTCCTCTTTGTAGAAGCTCCACTTTGTGGAAATAGTCATTGGAATTCTCCAGATAACTATTTGGTGCAGATAAAATATCGATGCCATTTGTTCTATACCTGAACATCAGGTCGACGAGATTCTTTTTCGCCGCTCTCTCGAATGCTCTTCTTTCATCAACTGTGAGATTATCTTTCACCAAAAAAATATCGATATCACTCTCATCATTCGGTTCACCATAAGCATAACTACCAAACAGGATAATCTTATCAGGATCAAGAGGTTTCAATCTTTCTATAATTTCTGGTTTGATTTTTTCTATATCTATCATCTAATCCCTCCTTTATATTATTATATCCAATTTCATCAGATCACATCTGCAAAAGTCTTCCCCCGATCTAGAAATAGAATTTCCACCACAAAATCCCTCACAGAGATTCTGGAATGTTTTGCAGGACTCCTATTTTTCGTGTCGGATAAGATATTTTTTTCGAGATTTTCGACTTTGATGGCGATGTCACTCACTTGCCATCACCCCTCGCATCATAAAATATCGACCCCTTAATGATCTCACCAGTCACAGGCAAAGATACTCTCAATTCATTTGGCAAACCCAATACATAAGTTCCTTGCAATTGATTTATCCCAACCGAGTCTACCCTGCTTTTCAGATACTCTCGCTCCTGCCACAAAAAGAAACAATCAACTATAGTTTTGAGCATTACTTATAAACATCTCCCCTGCTTCCGGCTTTGATGACTTCGATAACCAATACATCATCTTTTACAGTAAAAATAATTCTATATTTTGAGATTCTCAATCTAAAGTATCCATCAAGACCTTGCATCGCTTTC
>JAOZOG010000416.1:908-1682 GCA_029933395.1 Sulfurovaceae bacterium
TATGGATTTTGTTTTATTTTATCAAAAAAGTCTATCACTCTTTTTCGTATAGTTTGATCTTGATTTTGTAAAAATTTAATAACCTGTTTTTTATACTGGACTTTATACACCTAAAAGCCTTTTGGCTTCACCCTCATCCATTAGTAAGTCATCATTCCCATATATAGCTTCCAGATCATCTTTGGTGGGCACGACATACTCTTTGCCATTGCTTACCACTATCTTATCCCCAAGCTCATCTATATATGAAAAAGACCTCTTTTTCTTGAGACTAAGTTTCCCGATAAACTCTTTTACATCATCAAAAAGTTCACTGTCTATCTCAAGCAGTCTTGAGTTTGGGTCCGTCTGTATCACAAGCATAATTTACCCTCTCTTTTTTTATATTATTATATCCAATTTCATCAGATCACATCCGCAAAGGTTTTTTCGGTTTTTCGAAAATGATAGATACCCGCAGCGCAAAGCAAAACGACCATCACGACCGAAATGAAAAGTTCCGTCATATTGAAAGCCGTCTTCCCGCCACTGATCGCCCATCGAAAACCGTCGATCACCGCTACCATCGGATTGAGATAGTAGAGAAGCTGATACTTCTCCGGCACGATCGTCGTACTAAAGCCCACCGGGGAAATATAGAGTCCCAACTGCGTGATGAAAGGGATCACGAAGCGAAAATCCCGATACTTGACATTGAGTGCCGCCAAATAGAGCCCGGCACCCAACGCAGCAAAAAAAGCGAGGAGCAGAAAAAATGGCAGTGTCAGGATTTGT
>JAOZOG010000416.1:1692-1880 GCA_029933395.1 Sulfurovaceae bacterium
ATTTGCCAGCCAGGCACATATTGATACCACACCATCAGGCCGATAAGGATCAGAAAAGAGATAAGAAAATCCACGCCTGCCACAATCACCGACGATGCGGGGATGATCAGTCGAGGGAAATAGACCTTGGAGATCAAGTTGGCATTGCCGATCAAACTATTGCTCGCATCCGAAAAGGCGGTAGCAAA
>JAOZOG010000417.1 GCA_029933395.1 Sulfurovaceae bacterium
TCAAGTTAAAAGAGGGGGTACTTCTATCCCCTCATTCACTCCCCCCTTCTTAGCATTAATAGGCTGGTTTGATTTTAGGGCACCTCTATGGATAACTATGCTACTATTCCAGCCTCATTCAGAAGGAAAATCCGTGTTCAATATCTCCAATTACAAAACAGACAATATCAAAAATGATATCCTCTCGGGACTGGTCGTCGCTGTCGCCCTGGTACCCGAAGCGATCGCTTTCTCTTTCATCGCAGATGTCAGCCCGATCGTCGGGCTCTATACCGCTTTTATTCTCGGACTCATCACAGCGATCATCGGCGGAAAACCCGGGATGATCTCGGGTGCCACCGGTGCAGTGGCTGTCGTACTCGTCGGACTGAGCCTGAAGGTCAATGCAATGCTTCAAACTTCGGGGGTCTCCGGCGACGATCTGGCCTATGGTATCCTCCAATATATCACCCTGACGGCAATACTTGCCGGCCTCCTGCAGATCAGCGCGGGGGTACTGAAGCTGGGGAAATTTATCCGTCTCGTGCCACAGCCGGCAATGTACGGTTTCGTCAACGGTCTGGCGATCGTCATCGCGATGGCACAGTTCAAATTTTTTGAAGGACAGGGGATCGCGATGTATCTGCTCGTCTTTGCGACGATGCTGATTATGTACTACCTGCCCAAAGTCACCAAAGCAGTTCCGGCTGGACTGGTCGCCATCATCGCTTTGACGCTGCTGGTCTACTATGTGGGGATCGATACGATTACGGTAGGAAGCCTGACGGATCTGACACAGTTCAAAGGACAGCTTCCCTCTTTTCACATCCCCGACACGATCCTGAGCTGGGATGCCATCATTATGGTCCTCCCCTATGCCGTGATCGTCGCGCTGGTCGGCCTCATCGAGTCGCTCCTGACGCTGGCAGTACTCGACGAAATGAGCGGGACACGTGGATCGGGCAACAGAGAGTGTATCGCCCAGGGTACAGGCAACGTCACCTGTGGACTCTTCGGCGCAATGCCCGGCTGTGCAATGATCGGCCAATCGATCATCAACTATACTTCAGGCGGATTGGGCCGGCTTTCGGGTATCACGGCGGCAGTCGGCCTGATGCTCCTCGTCGCGACACTGACCGACCTGCTCAATATTATTCCGGTCTCTGTGCTGGTAGGTATCATGTTTATGGTCAGTATCGGCACCTTCGAGTGGAGCAGCGCCGGTCACATCAAATATATGCCAAAAAGTGATGCCTTTGTCATGATTGTCGTCACCGTAATCACCGTCTTCGCCGATCTGGCTATCGCCGTGATCTCGGGAGTCATCATCTCGGCACTGGTCTTCGCCTGGAAACACGCCCGTATCTTTGCACGAAACCATATCGAGGAGAACGGCACGAAAGTCTATGAACTTGATGGGCCTCTCTTCTTCGCCTCAGTCACCAATTTCTTCGAAAACTTCGATATCAAAAACGACCCCGACAAAGTCGTCATCGACTTCAAAAATGCCCGCGTGATGGATGCTTCCGGTGTCGAAGCGATCGACTCGCTCACACGCAAATACGAAGAGGCTGGCAAGCAGCTTACCCTCCGCCATCTCAGCGAAGACTGCAAAAAAACCCTCAAAGCCGCCGGCCCCTACTGCACCTATGAAGAGGATGATCCGACGTACAAAGTCGCGATCAACTACTAGGATAGAGATGGGACGCTGGTTTATTCTTGCGGGATTATTGTTTCTTGTGATTGGCATTGCGCTTCAATATGCGCCCTGGCTGTTTCATTGGTTTGGGAGACTTCCCGGAGATATCAGATATGAGGGAGAGAACAGCCAGGTATTTATCCCCATCACCTCTTCGATACTCATCAGCATCATCCTCTCGATCCTGATCAATCT
>JAOZOG010000007.1:0-21723 GCA_029933395.1 Sulfurovaceae bacterium
TGCACCCGAAGGTTCATCGATGATTTTTCGCAAAGTACCTGTATGCGATGATTGCATAGAGTGCTGTATTGCTATTTCGGGATTTGGGTGAGAGATCGACTCAGCACCTGAAAGCAAAGCGTGTTATACTTCGATCTGAATCCAAATCAAGCAAAAGGAGAAGAAAATGCAATGTCACGAAGTCGATTATGAGATCATGGGAAATGACCTTCAGGTAGTCGAAGTGGAGCTCGACCCCGGCGAAACGGTGATCGCCGAGGCGGGAGCGATGTCATGGATGGATGACGGCATTTCATTCGAAGCGAAGATGGGTGACGGATCCGAGACCAGCAGCGGTTTCTTCGACACGGTCTTCAGCGCCGGCAAACGTCTGATCGGTGGAGAGTCACTCTTCATGACTCACTTCACCAATATCGGCAGCGGTAAAAAACGTGTCGCTTTCGGCGCCCCTTTTCCCGGTAGAATCATCCCTCTCGATATGGCCAAACATGGCAATGAAATCTTCTGCCAGAAGGATGCCTTTCTCTGTGCCGCCCTGGGAACCAAACTCGATATCTCTTTCAACCGCAAACTCGGACGCGGTTTCTTCGGCGGAGAAGGATTCATCATGGAGCATCTCCAGGGTGACGGTATGGCTTTCCTTCATGCGGGCGGCACCATCGTCAAAAAGGAGCTGAAAGGCGAGACGATCTTCGTCGATACCGGCTGTCTGGTCGCCTATACAAATGGGATCGATTTCGATATACAGAAAGCAGGCGGCATGAAGTCGATGCTCTTTGGGGGAGAGGGGATCTTCCTTGCCACACTGCGGGGTACCGGTACCGTCTACCTCCAGAGCCTCCCCTTCTCCAGACTCGCCGACCGTATCGTCTCAACCGCCTCTTTTGGCGGAAGCGACCAGGGTGAAGGCTCCGTACTGGGCGGTATCGCAAATATGTTCGAACGCTGACAGGCGCTACAGCTTTTCAGCCAACGCCACCCCCTTCTCCAGCAGTTTGGCGTAGAGCAGCCTCTCATAATTGGAGGCAGGCGGTTCGAGTTTGACGGTGATCTGATTGACAGCAGTGTCACTGATCACCCTCCCCTCATCGACGATCGACCACTTCTTCAGATAAAGCCTGCCGCGATTGTCTCCGATACTGTAGGCAACTACAGATGTTTTATCTTTTTCAAATAGAATATAGGGCACATCGGGAATCTGCCAGACTATTTTTCCCCATGGTTCCCACTCATAGGCTATATCATACTGCTCCAGCTCGATCTTGGCTGCATCGAGACTTTTATCTGCCAAGGTTTCGAGGGTTGTGATGATTACAGAAGCGATACGTTCCAGTTCTGCATCACTGATCAGTACCTCATCTGCCTTTCTGCTTCCCGTCAGCCAATTGATCAATAGATACACTACAGCCACGATCCCGATGATTGCAAACAGTGTTCTCATTTCTCTCCTCCACTATAGCTGATGAAGTATACAATAATTTTCTCTCCACCCTCCCCCTGCTCTCAAAGAATCCAGACGCCCTCTTGATAAAAATAAAATTTCATTATAATGATAAAAGCATTTCTCCATCAGGAGGCAGATTATGAAAATAGTCATCATTGGAGGGGGTATCGCAGGTACCTATTTGGCCAACGGTATTAAGAAAAATATACCCGATACAGATGTACAGATCCTCTCAGACGAAGCCTATATGCCCTATGACCGGATACATCTGTGTCGTCTTGTCAATGACAGTGAGATGATAGAAGATATCTCTTTAACACTTGAATCAAGTGTAAAAATCAACCTCAATCAAAAAGTCACCAAAATAGATCCAAAAGCCAAAAAAGTAATAACTCAATCCTCTGCCTTTGACTACGATAAACTGATTATCGCTACAGGCTCTGTTCCAAAAACACTCTTTGATACCTCCGGGATCAAAAATGCCGCAACTTTCAGAAGTGCTGACGATACCCAAAAGATAAAAGAAGGAATCAAAGGCAAGGAGGCAGTGATTGTCGGCGCCGGCCCCATTGCACTGGAACTGCTCGATACCCTGAATCTTATGTCAACCATCCAAAAGATTACCCTTCTTGTACGAAGCCGTTCTCTTTATGATAAAACCCTCTCTCCCCAATCGATCAATATCATTGAATCTACTTACCTCAAAAGCGGCAAAGTGAGGATCTCTTATGAAGATGAAATAATCGATAAAACGATTCACAATGATGAAATCACACAGATCATCACCAAAAAACTGAAGATTGAAAATCCCTTTCTGATCTTTGGTATAGGCATTCAGCCAAACATTGATTTCGCCAGAGACTCTCTGGAATGCAACAGAGGAGTTTTGACAAATCCTAAAATGCAAACAAGCGATACAGATATCTATGCCGTCGGCGAAGCGGCAGAGATAAAAGAAACAGGTTTCATAGCAGGTCATGTCAAAGAGTGTACCCTGCAGGCAGAGGTAGCAATTGCAAATATTTTAGGAATCGAAGAGCGCGTTTTCAAACAGGAAATATCGATAGATATGCTCAAGGTGGGGGAATTTGATCTGGTCGACGTCAAAGCACCTGCCTTTTGCCAAAAGTATGAAAAGATTCTGATGACATCTGATCAAGACCAAAGAGTTGACGAATATTATATTTGTGATGACAAACTGACGCGCTTTGTCGGCATCAACTCCAATATCGATATAGGCTATCTCGAAAAGCTGATGAAAGAGAAGGAACCGATCGATGCTTCTTATCTTTATCAAAACAGACTGCATTCAGAAAGAGGCAGACTTATATGCAGTTGCGAACATGTCTATCAAAAAGATTTGGAAGAGATGGTCAAAGAAAACGCTATTTCCAACTTTCAGGAGTTGGCAGCGTTCACGCAGGCAGGACGTGTATGTGGAAGATGCAAAAAGATGGTAGAAGATGTGATCGAAGCATCTCAGGTATTAATCGACCCCAATAAACCTAAAAAGAGTGCGACAGATATCCAAAGAGAGAAAGAGCTCGCATTGGTCAAAAAAAGAATAGAAAAGTTCAACAGACTCCATCCGCAAAACCAACTGGACAGTGAAAATCTCAGCAGTGCGATGGATGCTTTTGAGATCGGTACCAAAGAGTTAAACAGCTGGCTTGCAATGGTTACGGCGACGATGCAGCTGCATCCCGAGTTTGCTTCACTCATCAAAGAGGGAGTCAGTATGCTGAACAGGATACCTATCATCTGGCTGGAGTTGGCTGACTGTTCCGGAAACTCCGAAGCATTTATCAAATCTGCCCATCCGGCTATTGAGGATCTCATTTTTGAGTATATCTCTTTGGATTACCATGAACTGCTTATGAGTGCCGCAGGTGAACAGAGTGAGAGCGCACTGGAACATACGATCAGGACCCAAAAAGGCAACTATATCCTCATCGTCGAAGGGGCTGTACCGCTTGGTATGGAGGGGAAGTTTCTGCGTATCGGCACCAAGGGAGAGACAGGTATTTCGCTGCTTCGAAAGTGTGCCAAAGATGCTGCGATGGTCATCTCCGTGGGAAGCTGCGCTTTTGACGGCGGGGTGGTAGCGGCAGCACCCAACCCTACCGGTGCGGTAGGTGCAGCAGAAGCCTTGGGACAAAAGGATATCATCAACCTCCCCGGCTGCCCGGTCAACCCTATCAATATTGTAGGAACACTGCTTTCGTACCTGATGTTTGACGAATTACCCTCTCTGGATCAATACAACCGACCTCTCTGGGCATACGAAGGCAGAATCCACGACAACTGCGAAAGACGCGGTCACTATGAACTGGGTGAATTTGTCAAAGCGTGGGGAGACGAAGGGGCAAAAAAGGGATGGTGTCTTTTTGAGATGGGATGCAAAGGGCCCTATGCAAATGCCAACTGCCCCACGATGAAATTCAACCTGAATACCAGCTGGCCGGTACAGGCAGGACATGGATGTATGGGGTGTGTGGAGAAGGGATTTTTCGACAAACTGGCAAACGAACGCAAAATCAGGGAGGAAAAGCTATGAAAAAGATCGTGATCGACCCCATTACGAGAATCGAGGGGCATCTGCGCGCAGAGATAGAGATTGATGAAAACAATATCGTCCAGGAAGCCTATATCAGTGGTCAGCTTTTCAGGGGTATCGAGACCATCCTGAAAAATCGTGATCCAAGAGATGCAGGATTGCTGGCAGGCAGAATCTGCGGAGTATGCACCAACTCCCACTTTCGTGCTGCCATCACGGCAGTCGAAGATGCATATGCACTCGAGCTTCCCAAAAATGCACAAATTATCAGGGATCTGATCTCTTTGGCACTCTTTTTGCAAGACCATGTCGTACACTTCTATCATCTGCATCTTCTGGACTATGTCGATGTTACCGACGCACTGGAAGCAGACCCCAAACAGACCAGCAAACTCGGGCATCAATTCTCCGAAAGACCCTATGCCAATTCTCATGCACACTATATCAGCGTCAAAGAAAAATTGCAAAAATTTGTCAAAGCAGGAAAACTCGGGCTTTTTGCCAACGGCTACTGGGGCCATAAAGCCTACAAACTCTCCCCTGAAGAGAACCTTTTGCTACTCTCCCACTATCTTGAGGCGTTGAAATTCCAGACCAACATCTCCCAGGCGATCGCTATCTTCGGCGGGAAAACACCTCATCCCCAGACCATCGTCGTCGGCGGTATCACGAGTGTTGCCGATATGCTCAATCCACAAAGGCTCAATGACTTTATCTTTATTATGAAAGAAGCAAAAGCGTTTATAGACAGAGCCTACCTGCCCGATATGAAGCTGCTTGTCAGAGGGTATAAGGAGGAGATCAAACAGGGACTGGGTAAAGGCGCGGGGAATTTCCTGAGTGTCGGAGGCTACCAGTTTGACAAAAACCACCGCCTCTTTGAACCCGGAGTGATCTTTGGAGGAGATTTTACCGCCATACACCCTTTTGATGCCAGGCAGATTACGGAAAATGTCGAGCGTGCATGGTATGACGGTGATGATATCTGTTATACCGACCTTAATCCGGACGGTACCCTGAAGACAGCAGGCAATAGAGATAAATACAGCTGGATCAAGGCACCGAGATATGCCCAAAAGTCGATGGAGTGTGGTCCGCTTGCGAGGATACTAGTCAGCTATTATCAGGGCAATGAATTGATCAAACCTTTTGTCGATAGCTTCCTGAAAGAGACCGACCTCACAATGGAAGATCTTCACACTACCATAGGCAGAAATGCTGCCCGGGCAATCGAAACTGCCTACATCGCGGAGTATCTTTTCCGTTTTATCAATACACTGGTCGAAAATATCAAATACTACGATACTGCCACATGGAAACAGTATCAGTTTGACACACTTCCCGGCGAAAGTGGCGGTAAAGCTTTTCTGGAAGTTCCCAGAGGCGTACTCTCGCACTTTGTAGAGATCAAAAACCAAAAGATCGACAAATATCAGGTGATTGCCCCTACCACCTGGAATGCTTCACCCAAAGATAGCAGTGGGCAAAGAGGCGCCTATGAAGAAGCACTTATCGGTTTAACATTGCAAGATTCCCAAAAACCACTGGAAGTCCTGCGGGTGCTACATGCATTTGATCCCTGTATCGCATGTGCGGTGCATGTGATCGATGCAAAAGGGAAAGAGGTTGGAAAGTTTAAAATAGAGCAAAACTGTCTTCTATAAAATTTTATTGGCTTCATAGATCAACTGTCCAAGTGCTAGCCCCTCATTATTTGTTGTGGTAGTGATAATTATTTTATATAATATTATTTGTTTCTACTTATTTATATAAATAGAAAAATTAGGATAGAATATAAAGAGAACAAGAGTAACAAAAAAACTATTCGATGGGCAGTTAAAATAAATCCAAAGGTGGCTTATGGGCAATGATCACGGATTAAAGCACTGGTATACAAAAGAGACAGAGGAAGTCTTAAGAGTACTCGGAACAACACCGGATGGTCTGTCTGATGCAGAGGCTGGCAATAGACTTGCGGAATATGGTCCAAATCGGCTTCCAGAACCTAAAACACGCAGTCTTTTGCTGCGTTTTTTGTATCAGTTTCACAATATACTTATTTATGTACTGATTGCTGCCGCTATTGTCACTGCTATACTTGGGCACTGGGTAGATACAAGTATCATATTCGGTGTGGTTCTTCTCAATGCAATGATAGGATTTATTCAGGAGGGGAAAGCGGAAAATGCCCTGAAAGCCATACGCCAAATGCTTTCATCCAGTGCCATAGCAATGCGAAATGGCCGTCAGGTGACAATCCCGGCAGAAGCGTTGGTACCTGGAGATATCGTTTCTCTTCAGTCGGGCGATAAAGTACCGGCGGATCTGCGACTTCTGCAGGTCAAGGGACTGCAGATCCAGGAATCGGTATTGACCGGAGAGTCCCTGGCGGTTGAAAAACATACTGATCCTGTTGCAGGCAAAAGTGTTGTTGGGGACAGAAACTGTATGGCCTATTCAGGTACATTTGTCACCCATGGGCAGGGCAGTGGAGTGGTAGTTGAAACCGGTGCAGAAACCGAAATCGGCCGTATCAGTGAACTGGTATCCGAAGTAGAGACAGTAACCACTCCTCTGCTGCGTCAAATGGCACAATTTGGCCAATGGTTGACATTAGCCATTTTGGCTGCAGCAGTGATCACCTTTGTTTTTGGATTCTTGATACGGGATTATGGCGCTGCAGAGATGTTCCTTGCAGCAGTCAGTCTGGCCGTTGCAGCCATTCCCGAAGGATTGCCGGCAATTATGACTATTACTCTGGCGATAGGTGTGCGGCGTATGGCCCGTCGCAATGCTATTATTCGCAAACTGCCGGCAGTTGAAACACTGGGTGCCGTTTCCGTGATCTGTTCTGACAAAACCGGAACCCTGACCCGCAATGAAATGACAGTGCGCACTATAGCTGCCGCTAATGATATATTCGAACTGAGCGGCAGAGGGTATGATCCCCATGGTACAGTATCATCTTCCAGCAATGTAGCTCCCGACAAAAATCCGATTCTCCAGGAGATTGTACGGGCTGCACTGCTTTGCAACGATGCCTCGCTGGAGCTGAAAGAGAAGAAATGGATCGTAAATGGTGATCCCATGGAGGGGGCTCTACTTGTAGCCGGCATAAAAGCAGGATTGGATATAGAGATGGAAACCAAACAATATCCACGTACTGATCTGATCCCGTTTGAATCCGAACACCGCTATATGGCAACACTGCATCACAGTCATAGTGGTGACGTCTTTGTTTTTGTCAAGGGAGCTCCTGAAAGAATACTGCAAATGTGTACCTTTGAAAGAACATCCAAAGGCAATCGTACAATCACTACAGAGTATTGGCTTGAACGTATTGAGGAGTTGGCACAGCAGGGGCAGCGTGTGCTGGCAATTGCATTCAAGCCGTTAGACCGCGAACAGACTGAAATCACATTTGACGACGTGGAGAGCGATTTGGTTATGCTGGGTATGTTCGGACTTATCGATCCGCCGCGAAAAGAGGCTATAGAAGCAGTGCAGTCGTGCAGAAAAGCAGGCATACGTGTAAAAATGATCACCGGAGATCATGGTGCAACGGCATTGGCAATAGCGAAGAAGTTGAATCTGGCCAATACAGATGATGTTCTTACGGGGGAAGAACTTGAACAAATGAGTGAAGCGGATCTGCAAGAAAAAATACTGGATGTGGATGTTTATGCCAGAGTAAATCCTGAACATAAACTGCGTTTGGTAAAAATTCTGCAGAAACATCACTTTATTACAGCAATGACAGGAGATGGTGTCAATGATGCTCCTGCCTTGAAGCGAGCGGATGTCGGTATAGCTATGGGGCACAATGGAACAGAAGCAGCCAAAGAAGCAGCGGAGATGGTTTTGGCAGATGATAATTTTGCCTCCATTGTCTATGCAGTCGAAGAGGGCCGTACTGTTTATGACAATCTCAAAAAAGCCATTCTCTTCATCCTGCCGACCAATGGCGGAGAGGCATTGGTCATCCTCGCTGCAATTGTGTTGGGCTTTCATCAGATGCCGTTAACGCCAGTGCAGATACTTTGGGTCAATATGGTCACGGCAGTAACATTGGCACTCTCTCTTTCATTCGAACCGCCGGAAAAAAATGTAATGTATCGTCCTCCGAGAAATGCCGGCAAACAAATATTGACACCCTATCTGGTAATGCGTATACTCTACGTATCACTGATCCTGATGGGCGGAACATTTGGACTGTTCCTTTGGGAAATGGATAGAGGTGTCAGTATAGAGCATGCACGGACTGTCGCCGTCAATACATTGATTATGTTTGAGATTTTTTACCTTTTTAACTCCCGATATATCACAGATTCTGTACTGAGTCGGGAGGGAATTACGGGCAATCGATATGTATTGATCGCCATTGGAATTCTTATCATTTTTCAGCTTGGTTTCACTTATCTTCCGCCGATGCAATCACTCTTTGGCACTGTATCGATCGACTTTATCATATGGCTGCGTATTGTTATGGTTGCCTCATCCGTATTCTTTCTCGTTGAATTGGAAAAGTTTTTTGTACGATATAGAAGAGGAGAAAAATAACTATCACAATCCAGAGGCTTCGGGCCAGAATCGGGACAAAAGAGGGGTTGCTGTCAGTAATTTGTACATTTAAACCTAAGCTCCTGAATTATCCGAAAAATGTTTCTGCCGACTGACTCTTGTAATCCAAAATTAGTGATATAATGACGGAAAAATTATCCATTATGGAGTCTATTGTGTCTAAACAGCTCTTCGCAATCTTCGGCAACCCTGTCAGTCATTCCAAATCTCCATTGATGCACAATCTGGCTTTCAGTGGCTTGAAATACAATGCCTGCTATGGTCGCTATCTTCTCAAAGAGGGAGAAAAACTCAGAGAAACTTTTTTTGCTCTGGGACTCAAAGGAATCAATATCACTGTCCCTCACAAGGAATATGCTTATCAAGCCTGCGACCACCTCGACCCTTTCGCCAAAAAGGTCGGGGCTGTCAATACGATTGTCAAGAAAGAGGGGAAGCTCTATGGATACAATACCGATGCTCCCGGATTCCTCAAAGCGATCTCTGAATTCAAGGAGGTTCTAACCGTACTTTTCCTGGGAGCGGGCGGTACAGCACGATCGACGAGCGCCATCCTGCGTGACGAGGGATACCGGGTCACGATCCTCAACCGCAGCGAAGGGCGACTGGAGAGTTTCGCGAAGGAGGGATTTGAAACAGCCACCTTTGAGGGCTTCAAGGCAAAACCTTTCGATCTCGTCATCAATATGACCTCTGCAGGACTCGAAGACGACTCTCTTCCTGCACCGAAGAATATACTTGAAATTGTCCTCCCTGAAGCCAAAGCCTGTGTCGATGTGATCTATGGCAAAGAGACCCCCTTTCTCAAATTGGCCAAATCCTACGGCAAGCCCACCAAAGACGGCAGTGATATGCTGCTCTATCAGGGGATTATTGCCTTCGAGTACTTTACCGATCATCGGTACACATTCGATGAGATCAAAGGCTTTATGCGGCAGGCATTCACGCTGTAAGCAAAATCAGCTATTTGGCATTATGGTATAATCATTATCAGTTATTTATGAAGGAGGGCGAATGGGAGCCATAGCTTATGAAGAATATTATACAGCAAGTGACTATCGACAATGGGAGGGTGATTGGGAATTGATTCATGGTAGCGCCTATGCAATGGCACCCTCGCCAATGGTGACACATCAAATGGTAAGTGCAAACATCATACATGAGCTTAAAACAAAGTTGCAAAACTGCTCCAATTGTATCGTGATGGGTGAAATAGACTGGGAGGTTTCCAGCGATACAGTGGTCAAACCGGATGCCCTGGTCATCTGTAAAAAGATCGAAGAAAAGATCAATAAAACACCTGAAATCATCTTCGAAGTGATCTCCCCCTCTACCGCCAAGCGAGACGAAGTCCTGAAATTTGATATCTACGAAAAAGAGGGTGTCAAATACTATATCCTGGTCTATCCCCAAAACAGAATCGCAAAAGTCTATGCACTCAACCAGGAAGGCAGACTGATCAAGCAGGGTGACTTTGAGAGTGAACGATTCGCATTCGAAATCGATCAGTGCAGAGCAGATTTTGATTTCGGGACGATCTGGAGATAAAAATCCGGAGCAGGATATTGGCCTTTCTCTCCTGCCTCGACAAAAGAGAGAATTTTGTATAATGCCAAAATCCAATTAATCGGACAGCCATGCACTCCTATATCAAAATACACCACTTCGAACCCTCCGTCACCTATCAATCTATCGAAAAACTCACCCCCTTCATCGAGCAGACAATGGAGGAGCAGAAGGTCCTGCAAAAACTCGGCAAAGCCGGTGCAGAACATCTTCGCCACAACCTCCTTCGCTGCCTGGAGGTCTATTATCGCCTTGTGGGTATCGATGAAGAGGTTCTCTCATCTGGCGGCAGACTCAGGCCCAACGGCATTCTTCCCCGCTATACCGAAAGCCTCATAGAGTATTTTCAGAAACTCGACTACGCCATACCCGCCAGCGAAGAGATTGCAGTCCTGAAGTACTCCGGTGTCAATACGATCAAGATCCGCTACAAATATACCGACAGCGTCATCAAAAAATTGGTAAAGCTGGGTATTCGTAATCCCGAAACGCTTGAAGAACCGATGAAAGTCTTTCTCAAGAGCGGTGCGCTGCATGATCTGATCGGCATACTCTTCATCTGCTCCTACCCCTACGAAAAAGAGTGGACTACCCGTACACTTTATAACTTTTTTGAGTATGACCATCGGACGGATGACCATCTGCTCTATGGATTCTATACTGTCAAAAAGGAGAGCGGCTACCGGGCACTGCATTGTGATCACACGATCTTCAACCCCCGCTTTGACTCCTCTGTCCCCAATGACAGTGATCATCCCGATATCGACACCGAAGCCTTTTTTGCTTGCTTCGACCCAAATGACAGTCCCACGGAGATCCTGAGCAAATTCAAGAATTATTTCAATGTCGAAATACAGATCCACACGACCTTTGAAAACCTCTGGGCCTCGATGGAACATACCAGCAGCTACAATATCCAGGCCAAAGGAGCGGGACGCAGTGCCAAGATCACCGTGCAGTGGAAGCTGCTCTCCGATGCGATGGAAAATCTCGAAAAGCAGTTCGAACGGCTTCAGGTCGAAACAGAGCAGGCGCGCTTCGAAGTCCTGCACCACAGTGGTTATGTACCCGTCAAAGAATTCCTCAAAAAGATCGGATCTGATGCACATCCTGCCTATGAAGTCTCGCGCAAAAAGGTGGAGGAGCTCGAAAACCTCCTCACCAGCCACGAGATTTCCCGTCAGGAGTATGTCCAGCAGCTTCAACAGGAGATTGACTATATCGACGCCTTCCGTGAGAGGCAGAGCGATCCGGCAGTGCAGATGATATTCAAGATCCACAGCGCATTCATCTATTACGGACTGGCGAATCAGGGTGAGTACTTCAATGATTACGACATTCGCCAGTTTGTCAAAAAATCCATGAAACGCTACAGCGAAATCAGCACCTTCCTTTCGTCTCACCCACAGATCTATATGGGAAGCGCACTCAATATCATCGCAATCTTTCGCTATCTCTACCTGGCACACAAATATGGAATGGGACTGGTCAATCCACCCGCAGAGATCTTCACAGACACTGATACTCCTGCGGCAATCTATACCGATACACTTCTCTTCTTCAAAAGGGGAATCGACCTGCTGAATGAACTCGGAGAATACGATCTGAGACAACTTGCCAGGGATCGTGCTGCTTCCGTCAAAATCATCAACCATTACGATATTCTCGCCAGAGAGTGGGAGCTTTTCAATACAGAGGACAACTCCGAAAAGTGCGAATTAGTCGCCCATGCCATTGCGCGGTTCAGAGGAAAATACATCACGCCGGTACTGCTCGAACACTTCAATCAACTGCTCGAATCGAACGAAATCAAAAATATCGGATTTGTAGTCAAATTCTATACAACACTCGTCTGGCACGGCCTTCTTCGACCGATCAGTGCCCTCAGGCAGATTATCAAGTATTCCGCCTATGACAGAATCAAGGCAAACGATCTCTTCTACTATGAGCTCTCTGCCTATCGGTTTCTTCTTATCGAACAGCCTCACGATGACCCTGTCAGGATTGAGCACCTCAGGGAATACTATAGAAAAAACATGATTCAGCTCCTCTTTCGCATCCGAAAAAATGAGTCAGCCTACAAGTTTCATAAAGCACGACTCTACTTCGAGAAACTGACACAAAGCACTTTCAAGCTCGACCACTTCAGCGATACCATCCAAAAAGGAGGTGAATTATGATCAAAGTGTTGATGATCGAAGATGATCCGGAATTTGCCGAAATATTGACCGAGTATCTGGCGATGCACGATATCGAAGTGACCAATTACGAAGATCCTTTTTTGGGATTGACAGCGGGGATCAACAAGTACGATCTTATCATCCTGGATCTCACCCTGCCCGGAATGGATGGACTGGAGGTTTGCCAGGAGATCGCGAAGCGCTACCATATCCCTATCATTATCTCCTCTGCACGCAGTGATATTCAGGACAAGGTGACAGGGCTTGAACTGGGCGCAGATGATTACCTCCCCAAACCCTACGACCCCAAAGAGCTGCTCGCCCGTATCCATTCACTGCTGCGGCGCTACCGGGAAAATGGCGAAACAAAAGAGGAGCCCAAAGATCTGGAGATCGTCCACGAGATGATCTTCCATCACGGCAAAGCACTTTCACTCACACCTGCCGAGTTCGATATCCTCAAACAACTGATCCAGCAAAGAGGCAAGGCCCTTTCACGCGAACAACTCATCCATGCATCACGGGCGATGAGTATCGATTCGCACCACAAAAGCCTCGATATGATCATCAGCAAACTCCGAAGCAAACTGGGTGATCCGGACCTCATCCAGAGCGTGCGCGGCGTAGGGTACAAACTCAAGTCATGACGATTCATTCGCTGCGAAGCAAAATCAATCTTATTTTTTCCGTATCGCTTATCCTGTTGTCTATGATATTTGTCGCCGCACTGCAGTATCAAAAGGTCAAAACCGCTGAAGAGATCATAAAACAGGAGCGCGCAAGCAGTCATTACCTCTATCTCTACTTTCTCAAATACGGCAAAATCGACACGGCCTACCTGGAGTCACAAAACATCAAACTGGTCCCCGACAAAGAGAGGAAAGGCATCATAGAGAAGTTTGACAAAGACGACAATGGAAAGACATACTACCATGTCATAGACTATCACTACAGACGCTTTATACTGATAGACAACGACCGGTTCAAGCTCCTGCTGGAAAATATGAATAAAAATTCCTATACGTTAGAGACGAGCCTGATATTTGCCTCCGCCCTGCTGCTTCTATCGCTCCTCTATCTATGGATAATCCGCAGCCTCAAACCACTCTCCGATCTCAAAGAGAAGATCAAAACCTTCTCCGAAGGCAACCTGGATATCGAATGCAAAAGTGATAAAAATGACGAAATCGCCGCTGTCGCCAATGAGTTCGACCATGCAGTCAAAACCATCCGTGAATTGATCCGTTCGCGGCAGCTTTTCTTGCGTGCGATCATGCATGAGCTCAAAACACCCATCGCCAAGGGCCGACTGGTCAGTGAAATGATCCAGGATGAAAAACAGAAGAAGCGTCTGGAGAGTATCTTCATCCGTCTCAATCTTCTCATCGATGAATTCGCCAAACTTGAGCAGCTTGCCTCCAAAAATTTCCACCTGCTGATGAAACCCTACCGGGCAGGCAAACTTATCCAAACCGGTATCGATATGCTGATGCTCGAGAACGACAGTGAAGCAATTTCGCTAAACATAAAAGAGGATTTCACCCTGCAGGCCGATCTCGAACTCCTCCCTCTGGCAATCAAAAACCTCATCGACAACGCTATCAAATACAGCCCGGACCATCACGCCGAGATAACAGTAGAGAATAGACGCATCGTCATCAGCAATCGCGGCGAAACACTGAAGGAGCCTTTGGAGGCCTATTTTGCCCCCTTCCACCATTCACATGATGGATTGGGGCTGGGGCTCTATATTGTCAAGAGTATTCTGGATATTCATCAGCTGAAGTTAGACTATAGTTATCTGGAGGGTCGAAACAGTTTTACTGTTGTATCAAATCCGATTTAAAGCAATCAGAAAGTTGGTCCCGGATAGCGGAAGCAAAGCCTTCCGGTTCCGTACAGACTATATGATCGCCTAAAAAAGAAGTGCCGGCTATCCTCTCAGCGTATCGCTGATCATAAAGGCAAGCTCAAGGGCCTGGTTGGCATTGAGTCTGGGGTCACACTGTGTATGGTAGCGACTGGCAAGATCGTCATCGGTAATGGCGGACGACTGACTGCCGGTGCA
The DNA here is from genome assembly GCA_029933395.1 of Sulfurovaceae bacterium. Taxonomy (GTDB): domain Bacteria; phylum Campylobacterota; class Campylobacteria; order Campylobacterales; family Sulfurovaceae; genus SZUA-451. Next base: position 14,397 of record JAOZOG010000007.1, read on the forward strand.
CTCGGTGACATTTTCACCTGTCATCTCCAGGTGAATACCACCGGCAATCGTACCCTCATTTTCGTGGATCTGGAAGAACTGCTTGACCTCTCTGAGAATGTTTTCAAAGTCACGGGTTTTGAAACCGCTGGGGCTCTTCTCTACATTGCCGTGCATCGGGTCACAGCTCCAGACGACATTTCTGCCCTCCGCTTTCACCTTTTTGAGCAGTGACGGGAAGTACTCTTCGACCTTGTCCGCTCCCATACGCACGATGAGATTGAGTCTGCCCTCTTCATTCTCCGGATTGAGTGCATCGATCAGGCGGATCAGTTCATCCTCCTGCATACTCGGGCCGACCTTGCATCCGATCGGATTCTTGATCCCGCGGAAGTACTCGATATGCGCACCGTCAAGATCCCTTGTCCTGTCACCGATCCAGAGCATATGCGCTGAACAGTCATACCAGTCATTGGTAATACTGTCCCGGCGTGTCAATGCCTCTTCATAGTTGAGAAGCAGGGCTTCGTGTGAAGTATAAACCGTCGTCTGGTGAAGCTGCGGTGCGTTTTTGCTGTCGATCCCGCAGGCCGCCATAAACTTCATCGCCCGATCGATCTTTTCACTCAACTCTTCGTACTTTTTGCCCAGTGGAAAATCTTTGATAAAATCAAGGTTCCATCGGTGGACCTCATTGAGATCTGCCATGCCGCCCCGGGAAAATGCTCTGAGCAGATTCATCGTTGCCGCAGACTGGTTGTAGGCCTTGATCAGTTTCAGCGGATCAGGAATCCGTGCTTCGGAGCTGAAGCCTATATCGTTGACGATATCACCCCGGTAGCTTGGAAGCTTCTGGCCATCTTTCTCTTCAAAATCGCTGCTGCGCGGCTTGGCGAACTGTCCTGCGACACGACCGACTTTGACCACCTGCTTGCCGGATGAATACATCAGGACCATATTCATCTGCAGCATCAGCTTGAAAAGATTTTTGATATTGTCCGCGCTGAAAGCCGAAAAACTCTCGGCACAGTCACCGCCCTGAAGCAGGAAAGCCTCACCTCTGCCCACTTTGGCCAGATCCTCCTTGAGGTTTCGCGCTTCACCGGCAAAGATCAGCGGCGGATATTTACCCAACTCCTCCTCTACCTTCTTCAACAATTCAAGATCCTGATACTCAGGCTGCTGCTTGATGGGAAAATCTCTCCAACTGCTTGGACTCCAACTCATATGCTATCCTTCACTCTTAAATAAATTGGATGATTATACCTTATCAAGAGGCAATAGTAACTAAAAAACAGAGGGGTTTATTTGAAATAGATAGACAACTGTATCGTTCTGTTATATCAAAAGAGAATGATAAAAATGCAAAACAGCCCTCTTTTCACATTGTGAATAACTTCTATTAAAAAATATAGAATAGTGTGAATAACTCTTATTAAAAAATATGGGAATCGGGGTGAATAACGCTTACTTTTTCACCAGAAATGTGACGAAATTGGCCCACTGGAAGACCGTATCGACCTGCCTGAAGCCCGCATCGCGGCACATTTGCACATTCTCTTCGATCGTGAAGGGGATCAGGACATTTTCCAACGCTTCACGCTTCTGCGCAATCTCGTATTCGCTGTAGCCCTGTGCCTTCTTGTAGTCGTAATAGATGTCAATCATCTGCTTGTCGAGCCGTTTGTCACCGAAGATCACTTTTTCCGAAAAGATAAAGAGCCCCCCCTCTTTCATCCCATCATAGATCTTCTGCACCAATGCCGTCCGCTGCATCGGGCGAATAAACTGAAGTGTATAGTTGGCGACGACGATATCTTCCTCTCGATAGGGATAGCTGAGCATATCGGCAAACTCCAGCTCCAACTCTGCGCCGAACGCCTGACACTTCTGCCTGGCACGGTCGAGCATCGCCTGTGAATTGTCGATCCCCTTGAGTCTCATCGCGCACTGCATCCTGCCCGAAAGCTCCAGCAGAAATTTCGCTGTGGAGGAGCCCAGATCGAGTACCTTTTTGCCGTCAGCCTCTTCAGCCAGTATCAATGAGATAATCAGTCTGCGCACCTCATCGTAAAAGGGAACGGAGCGGCTGAGCATATCGTCAAAAACGGAAGCGACCGACTCGTCGAACTCAAATTTCTTCTCTATCTTTCGATTGAACACTTTATCCTTCATTGGCTTCTCTCCTCCGCTCTCTTATTCTGCCTCTCTTCTCTCTTCAAAACCCACCAGTCGAACCATTTGAAAAGCTCCACTACCACAAATATCGGTAGCGCCACCTCAAAGATCAGTATCCAATCCTCCAGGCGAAGCGGTACCGTATGCAGCGCATCCTGCAAAAACGGTACATAGACGGCTGCTGCCTGTGCCCCGATCGTCATCAGCCAGGCACCGATCAGCCAGGGGTTGCTGAAAAATCCGATAACCGGCATCGGTGCATGCAGTGAACGATAGTTGAAGACATTCATCTTTTCAAGAATGATGATGGCGGTGAAGGCAACTGTCTGTGCCAGCATCAACGCCTGCGTTTCAGCCATTCCGGAAGCCAGATAGTGATGGAAGATCCACAGAGTTCCGCCTCCGATATACCCACCCAGGAGCAAAATCATCGCGATACCGCGAATCTGGAGAATGCTTTCATTCATCGCCCTCGGGGGACGCTCCATGATCCCTTTTTCCGCCTTTTCGAGCCCCAGTGCCACGGCAGTCAGTCCATCCGTCACCAGATTCATCCAGAGGATCTGTACCGGCAGCAGGATCAGAGGGCCGCCGAGCAGGATATTGACGAAAATAGCGATCACTTCACCGGTATTGGAGGAGAGCAGGTAGGTGACAAACTTTTTGATATTGTCATACTGCCTTCGCCCCTCTCTCACGGCATTGATGATCGATGCGAAGTTGTCATCCATCAGAATCATGTCGGCTGCCCCCTTGGCGACATCCGTACCACGCAGCCCCATTGCGATACCGATATCGGCCCGCTTGAGCGCCGGCGCATCATTGACGCCGTCGCCTGTCATTGCCGTTATCAACCCCTCACTCTGCAAGAGCTTGATAATACGCAGTTTATTCTCCGGTGTCGTCCGGGCGAAGATCACACCATCCCTGAGAGCCTCTTTGACCTGGTACTCCTCCATCTCGTTCAATTGGCTTCCGGTTATCGCGCGGGAGACATCGAGACCCACCTCTCTGGCAATCGCCAGGGCTGTCAGCGGAGCATCGCCGGTGATCATCACGACTTTGATACCGGCACGCTGTGCGGTTCGGATCGCTTCAGGTACCTCGGGGCGTGGCGGATCGATGATTCCCACGATACCCAGCAGCGTTAAATTGTTTTCCACTTCATCGGTATCGAGCTTCACTTCATCAGGAAGAGTACGTTTTGCCAATGCCAGAGTACGTAGTCCTTTTTTTGCCAGGTTGGTATAGGCTTCGATAAAACGGGTGCGCGCTGCACCGTCAAGCGGTTTTCTCTCCCCTCCCTCCAGGTACCACGCTGCACGATCCAGCAGCACTTCCGGTGCCCCTTTGGTATAGGCAACCTTTCCACTCTCCTCCTCGACGATGATCGTCATCCGCTTGCGCTCGGAGTTGAATGAAAATTCACTGACTGTTTCGGGATGACCTGATGACAAGTGGGCCTTGTAGGCAGCTACGATCAGTGAAGCCTCTGTCGGCTCCCCCGTAATGCGCCACTCTTTTTGCTCCCTGCTCAATGCCGCATGGTTGCAGACCAGTCCGGCGTGCAGAAGTTCGAGCAGGTCGGGACGGCTTTTGGGGTCGATCTTGTGGCCATCTTCGGCAAAATGTCCTTTTGGGTCGTACCCGCTTCCGGTCGCCTCCACGGTACCGCCAAAGAGCCAAACCTTCTCCACCGTCATCTGGTTTTGCGTCAATGTGCCGGTTTTATCGGTACAGATGACATTGGCACTGCCGAGACTCTCTGCTGCCTGCAGGCGTCGCAGCAATGCGTGTTGACGCACCATTGCCTTGACCCCCAAAGCCAGTGTGATCGTCACGACTGCCGGAAGCCCTTCCGGAACGACGGCAACCGCCAGCGATACACCTGTCAAAAACATCTCGAGCAGATCTTTGCCGAAGAGATAACCGACTACGGCGACCAGCACCGAGATCGCAACCGAGAGTATTCCCAACTTTTTGCCCAGAACGGCCAATCGCTTCTGCAGCGGTGTCTGACTGCGCTCCACTTCACTCGTCAGCTTGGCGATCCTCCCAAACTCCGTCTCCATACCCGTTGCCACGACGATGCCCCGGGCATATCCGTTGGTCACACTGGTCCCCATCCAGGCCATATCGAAACGTTCTGCCAAAGGGGCTGTTCCGAGGAGTGCCTTGTCGGTTTTGGCTACCGATGCCGACTCCCCTGTCAGAGCTGACTCATCGATCTTGAGGTTGACCGCTTCAATCAGGCGCAAATCTGCCGGTACCCGGTCACCGATCTCGAGCAGTACGATATCCCCGGGAATCAGAAGGGAAGCATCGATCTGCTTCTCTTTTCCGTCACGCAGCACTCTGCAGACCGGCGAGAGCATCTTCTGCAGTGCTTCGATCGCTTTTTCCGCCTTGTACTCCTGCACAAAACCGAGGATACCATTAAGGACAACGATCGCCAATATCGTCAAGGCATCCCCTATCTCGCCAATGGCAAACGAGACGGCGGCGGCAGCCATCAGGATCCAGATCAGCAGATCCGCAAACTGACGCAGGAAGATCTGATACCACTGCTCCTTTTTGGCGGTCTCGATACGGTTGGGGCCCAGTTCGGCAAGGCGCCTCCGAGCCTCCTCTTCGGACAGTCCGGTATTTGGATTGCTCCGGAGCTGCGCAATGACCTCATCGGCTTCTCTGCTGTACCACTCAGTTTTTAGCCTGTCTGTTTTCAGTCGGTCTATAGTCTGGATAGAAGTTTTGGGGCTCTCTCTCGCTGTTAAAAAAAGATGAAAGATAAGGTAAGCAAGTGCCAGAAGGAGCAAAAGATAGGGAATCAATGGGCCGATACTATGAAGATCCATCTGCTATCCTCGCTCTAGCTGAAGTAAGTCTCAGCCTTGATTATATCTGCTTTGATCTGTGCCTTCAATTGGGCGATGGTTTCGAACCTCCGGTTTTCGCGAAGCAACGCCCTGAACGCCACCGCCGCTTCTCCTTTTCGCTCTCCGATATCTCTTCGCAACAGATGACTCTCCAGCGCGAAGGAGCCATCCGTCGTGATGCGATGCCCCAGGAATGTCACACTGGGGTACCACTCCCGATCCAGCTTTGTCCTGCTCACATAGACACCCTCGCGCGGCAGACGATAGTGCTCCGCTTTGAGATTGAGTGTAGGGACCAGTTCCCTGCTGCCGAGCCCCTGCCCCTTGACGATGCTCCCCTCGATCATATACTCTCTGCCGAGCAGCTTGTTGGCCATCGCGATATCACCCTCTGCAAGATACGCTTTAATTGTACGGGAGTGAATCGGAATACCTCCGAGACTCACCTCGTCCACAATCACCACTTCTCCACCGAAAAGTTCCCGCAGCATCGAAGCATTCCCCTCTTTGGCCCTGCCAAAATGAAAATCATACCCCACGACGATTTTTTCAAGATGGGGAAAATCCTCCTGCAGTTTCGCGACAAAAGCCTCCGGAGTGAGTGACTTGATCTTGTCAAAAAGATAGAAAAAGCAGGGCTTGTCCGTGAAGTGCGTCCGCTTGAAGCCCGGCGTCAGATATCCACTGTTCCGCTCGATCACCACCAATGCTTCGGAGAGTGCGATCAGCTCCTGATGTGCCAGATGCAATCCATCGAAAGAGCCGATTGCGACAGACTTTATCCTATTGGTCAATTTCACGATACAGCACTCCTTTTGATAAAATGATAGAGATACTCCTGATTCCCCTCTCTCCCCTGTACCTGTGAGAGTGCCTGATACTGCAGCGCCCACCCCAGTTTCTTGGCAGCTGCCTCAAAAGCCTCTTTTTTCCTGGCAATCGCATCGAGATCCTGCACGACACCTCTACTGTCACGCTTCACCTCTCTGCCTACTTCAAACTGCGGCTTGTAGAGGATCACGATATCCGCACCCTCTTGGCTCAACGAATCGATGCTGTCCAGGATCTGCAAGATAGAGATGAAGGAGACATCGCAGGTGATCAGCTCAAAAGGCATTCCGGTTTCAAAATCCCGAATGTCAGTCTCTTCGTGCAGTGTGAGCCGTCTATTTTCTCTCAGCGACCGATGCAGCTGATCTTTGCCGACATCCACACAATCCAGCGAATCCACACCCTGCTCCAGCAAAATCTGTGCAAAACCGCCCGTACTCGACCCGATATCCAGTGCCCGCTTCCCCCGCAGATCCATTTCATGCTCTGCCAGAAAATTCTCCAACTTCCTCGCCGCTCTGGAGACATAGAATTTCTCATCTTCAATTTCGATGAAGGTATCGCGATCGACTTTAACAGAAGGCTTCACCGCTTTGCCGTCAACCTTCACTTTTCCAGCCTTGATCGCATCGAGCGCCCGGTTGCGGCTTTCGAAGTATCCCTCTTCGACGAGGTATTTGTCGAGTCTCATAAACGCTTCGTGCTCTGTATCGACAGACATTTCAGCAACCGCTTATCAAACGTCTTTACTTCATACTCTTTACTGCCTAATGCACAAAGATAACAATCGATGAAATCAAGTCTTCCTGCTCCAAATATCCCCAAAGCATCGATGAGCACTATTTTAGATTCAAACATAATCAGATTGTCAAGAGTTAGAAATTCAGAGAGAATATCCGCAATCGTTTCCCTGGGTATTCCATAGGGACCCTCCAAAACATATACAACTTCTGCCATCACTTCGTTCAATATCAGACAATTCTCATTATCAATAATACTCTTAGCCTCTATAAACATTTCATGGATATCATCCAGTAAATATCGCAAAATATAATTTGCATCGAGCACAATCATCTACTGTATCTCTCTTCAATATTTTTTCTCCAGGCACTATCCTCTTCTGCTATCTTTTTCGGATCGGCATATTTTCTCAAAGAGCCGGCCAATGATCGTCGTTGATTCTTGCGCCCCTCTTCTTTTTTTACAAGTTCCTGCACAAAAAATGCATATTTACTATTGAGAAAATACCCTTTTATCTTGTCTCTTTTTTTATCGATAATTTCCAAGATTTCAAAATCATTAAGTTTATGAAGATGTCTCTGGATATCTGATATACTGATTTGATTCATCTTTCATCCTTCATATATATTTTCATATATTATAAAAGAAATCCCTATATTTGTCAAATCATCGCCCTCATCTCTTCTTCCGTCAGTGTCTTGACACCAAGGCTCTCTGCCTTT